>NZ_JANSIZ010000001.1:0-93086 GCF_047462315.1 Synechococcus sp. H60.2
CAGCAACCGGGGCTGGGAACCCGCCTCGTGAGTCTTGGATGCTTCAGCTCTACTTCAGAGACCCGGTACACGGGATCGATGAAGCAACTGGGGCAGAGGAAGAGACAAAAATCTCGCCGTCAAGCGGGTGAGGAAACCCCACCCGCCTGCGCGGTGGGGTAGTTCATCTGGATCTTGATTTTCGGGGTTTTCGAGTACATGGAACAAACCACTGGCAACCTCAACCTGGCCCGCAGCATGGCCATTCAGGCGCTGGTAATTGGGCGCATCCTCTACTTGCTCAGCCTTAGCCAGGCTATCCCTACCCTGTTGGGCCGCGGGCGCGCCAGCCAGTTGGAGCGCCACGAACGCTTAATGGATGTGGCGGCTATTGCCATTGGCATTGGGGCGGCCATCCTACTGCAGATCCTCTTTAGCCAATGGAGCCTGTTCAACACTCTCTTCGAGACAGCACCCCTGAGTTGGGCGCAGTGGGGCTTCTGTCTACTGGTGAGCTTGCCGATGATCGGGGTTGCAGCGCTGGCCAACCGGGTGGATCCGGAAGGCGCCTCGCTGGCCCGCTCCCCTAGGAAAGCCTAAAAGGTGCCTCCAGCTGGCCTGAAGTCACCCTAGGGATGGCTACTGTCTCCAAGAGGCTTTCTAGGGCTGGGATCCAGAGAGTCTTCCCCAGATCTTTGGCAAGGGGCGGTGAGGGCCTGCCTCTCGCTTTTTGCCAGAGAGCTGCGCCTAGCGGTTGGCCTGGGGAATGAGGATTTGCTGCAAGGCTTCTTTTAAGTGAGGATATTGGAAGGTGAAACCCAGCTGCAGCGCGGCCTGAGGGATCACCCTCTGCCCCGTCAGAACCACCTGAGCTGCTTCGCCCAGCAGCAGTTCTAGGGCCAGCTCTGGCACCGGCAGCCACGAGGGGCGGGCCAAAACTTGCCCCAAAGTGCGGCAGAACTCTTCCATCTGCACGGGGTTGGGGGCAGTGGCGTTGAAGACACCGGATCCCTGCTGCAGTAGGAAGCAGACCAGGCTTACCCAGTCGTCGCGGTGGATCCAGGAGACCCACTGCTTGCCAGAGCCAAGGGGGCCGCCGAGGAAAAACTGAAAGGGGGCAAGCATTTGGGCCAGGGCTCCCCCAGCGGGCCCCAGGACAATCCCCGTGCGCAGGATGGCCAGGCGGATCCCCAGCTCCTCCGCCGGGCGGGCGGCGGCTTCCCAGGCTTGACAGACTTCTGCCAAAAAGCCCTGGCCTGGCGGAGCCGCCTCCGTTAGGGGATCCCCTTCGGGTCGGGAGCCGTAGTAACCCACTGCCGAGCTGTTGATCAGCACCTGGGGCTTTGGGTCGAGGGAGGCAAGAGCCTGGACGAGAGCCTGGGTGGTTTCCACGCGGCTGCGGCGGATTTCTCTTTTCTTGGCTTCTGTCCAGCGGGAAGAGGCCAGGGGCTCCCCGGCCAGGTTGACAACGGCCTCGTACCCTTCCAGAGCTGAGGCCCAGGCTTGCGGTTGGTAGGGATCGTACCCCAGCAGCTTAAGGTTGGGGGATGCTCCCAGAACGCGGCGGGCCTGCTCAGGGCGGCGGCTCAAAACCAACACCTGATCCCCCCGCTCCAGCAGGCGGGCCACCAAGCGGCGCCCGATAAAACCACTCCCGCCCGTGATGGCAATGCGCATAGGACTTCCCTTCTCCAACTCCCTGGGATCTGTGCAGAGCATTCCCCCCTTGAACCTCTAGCCTAGCGCGTCTGCAGTCTTGGCCGTGGTCGTCTTGGGGGAATGGCAAAACCAGCCCAGGCCATGCCGAGTTGGCGCTGAAAAGACGGAAAAGAAAAAAGTCTGGGGCCAGCCCCTGACATACCTGGGAAAATCGGCTTCAATAAGCCCTAGCTGCGCTTCCTGGCAGCAGCAGCGGTTCCTTATCCCCTTACCTTCTTCCCTTTACCCGTGGCACCCAAGTCTTCTTCCCGCACTCCGGCTCGCCCCTTGCCTCTACAGGTGGAGCAGGTTGCTGGGCCTGGGCTGCCCCTTTCCAGTCGCTCCCAGGGATCCCTAGTCCGAGCAGGGAGGCAAGGAGCGCTGGTTGCCAGCCAGCCAACGATCCCCGTTCGAGCTTCTCGCTCCAGAAGCTTGTCCTATCTGCGGAAACGGCCGGTGCCAGAGCCGCAAACCTGGGAAGTGGTCTGTCGCATCGGGGTAAACTTCCTCTTTACCGCGGCTGCCCTCGGCGGCCTATATCGTCTCTTGCCAGTACAGTTGGCCCAGCACCACCGCCTGCAGGTTTTGGAGCATCACATCGAAATTCTCTCAACCCGGCTTTCTCGGCTGCAGGAAGAAGTGGATCGCGGCATGGATCCCCTTCAACAACAGGCTCTGATCAAAGAACGTCTCAACCGCGTGCCGCCCGATCAACTCCAGGTGCGCCTGGTGGATCCCAGTAGCCTGGTGGCCGATGAGGAGAAGAATGTTTCCCCTGCCTGGATCGGACAATCTCCCCAGCCGCTTGGGAGACCGTAGCTGACCTAGCTAGTAGGACTGCTTCAAGAGCAAGGCCACCTCTTTGGCAAAGTAGGTGAGGATCATGTCAGCGCCGGCCCGCTTCATAGCCAAGAGCGATTCCATCATCACTTTCTTGCCGTCGATCCAGCCCTTTTGCTCGGCAGCCTTAATCATGGCGTATTCGCCGCTCACGTTGTAGGCGGCCACGGGCAGATCCGTCGCTTCCTTGACCCGATAGATGATGTCCAGGTAGGCCAAGGCCGGCTTCACCATCACCATATCGGCCCCTTCGGCCTCGTCCAGCTCCACCTCCCTGAGGGCCTCGCGGGCGTTGGCGGGATCCATCTGATAGGTTTTCTTGTCCCCCCACTTGGGCGCAGATCCCAGGGCATCGCGGAAGGGGCCGTAGAAGGCAGAGGCATACTTGGCGGAGTAGGCCAGGATGGCCACGTCGGTATAGCCCTGCTCGTCTAGGGCTTCGCGAATGGCGCCGACGCGACCGTCCATCATATCAGAGGGGGCAACAACGTCGGTTCCCGCCTCTGCTTGGGAGAGGGCCTGCTTGACCAACACCTCCACCGTCTCGTCGTTGAGGATCACCCCATCCCGCACAATGCCATCGTGGCCGTCACTGTTGTAAGGATCCAAGGCTACGTCCGTTACCACCAGGATTTCGGGGATCTCCTGCTTGATCCGCCGCACCGCCCGCTGGATCAACCCTTCTGGGTTAAAGGATTCCCGCCCCGTGGGGTCTTTCTTTTCTTCGGGCACCACCGGGAAGAGGGCCACAGCCGGGATCCCCAAGTTGGCCGCCTCCTCCACTTCCTTCAAGAGCAGATCCAGGGTGTAGCGGTAGCAGCCGGGCATCGACTCCACCTCTTGCCGCTGGTTCTCCCCTTCCATAACAAACAGGGGGTAGATGAGATCCTGCACCCGCAGGTGGGTTTCCTGAACCAGTTGGCGAAGGGCCTCGGTGCGCCGCAGCCGGCGGGGACGGTAGATCAGGTCTTGGCTCATAGGAGCAGGAGAAAGAGGGCGTCTCTATTTTGCCATGAGGTCGCTAGGGGCTGAGTTATCGTGGATCTCTCCCTGAGGTAGCCGGCGGGCAAGCTCCACGGCGCCGGTAGGATTGACAACGATATCGGCGGAGGTATAGAGCACCAGAACCGGCAGTTCTGGCCAATGGGCTTGGTCAAGGCAGCGCTGCCCACTGCCCGCCAGCTCGGCTGTAAATCTGGCCCGCGTTACACCCCTGTCGCTAAGGGAGCGCGATGTTGCTTTTCGCTTCAAAACATTTCTTAACAATTTTGCCCCTTGCCAGGGATCCTTATCTGGCCGAGCTTTGCGGCCCTTTTCCGGCAAGTGTCCGAGGCGTTTTCGGGACAAATCGCGGCCAAGGGCGGGAATAACGAGCTGCTGGGGGGTATGATCTTGTGAAGAACTTTTGCTGAGCCTCAGGGTTGACGGGATCCCGTCTCTGTGGCAGTCTGTCTTTGCTCTACCATTGCCTTGTGGCTTGTTCGCTTCATCCACTTGGAAACGGGTTGCTGAAACTATGCTGTTACTGAAAATCTCTGTTTACGCGGTGGTAATCTTTTTTGTGGGACTGTTTGTCTTTGGTTTCTTGAGCAACGACCCTGCCCGCAACCCCAACCGTCGGGACATGGAATGAGGGATCCCGCGCTTGGGCGTTCCTGGTGAGCATGGCTAACGCCTTAAGGGGGTGCTTGATGCACCCTCTGCTTTCGCTTGGCTCTCAACCCAAAGCAGCGACTTAGTTTGCCTATTGAAAGACTGTAATCAGAAGAGTCTGGGATCCAGAGCGGTTCTGCTGATCGAAAGCGGTGATGCGGAACTGCCAAACGCCGGCAAGATCGCCAGGAGCAACCCGGAAGTCGGTGTTGAAGCTACAGAAAGTGGCACCTGGGCTGCAGCCAACCTGCTGCGGGTTAAAGACCTCTCTTTGGACGCGCGTGCCAAGCGGGTTAAAGGTTTCCAGTTCCACAAACTGGGTTGAGCGGGCGCCGCCGGGCACACTCACCTGCACCGTGAAAGCCGGTGTGGAGGTGCCTATGCGCACAGAGGTAGGCGGATTGATAAAGGCAACGGTTGGGCTTTGGGGTGGAACGATAATCGATCCGCCAGAGCTGCCGCTGTTGCCGCAGGCGGTCAGAGGGGTGGCTAGAAAGCCCGTTGCCAAGAGAGTTAGCACAGCGCGTCGCATTCTTGTCTCTCCTCACAAAACTTTGCAGAAACTTGGAAACCCCTTGTCCCCTCGCGGGGGCAAGTTTGCCTCTAGGCTAATCTTTGCTGCTCCAGCCCTAGAGCAGATGCGCAATCGCGCAAAGATAGAGAATCTCTTGCGCTAAAACAACAGCAAGCGCCGCAGGATCAAGGCCATGACAGCAACAAAGCCGGCTACGATGAGCTGCCCCGGCAAGGTGTAGCCTGAGTAGAGGCCAATCAATCTCAGCAACTCCCCATCCCAAGGTTGGGTGGCCAAAAGATAGACAATTCCGGTCAGGTGAACCAAGGCCAGAGCTGCCAAGCTGGCAGATCCCAAGTCCTGCAGGCGCACTGGCGCAGAGATGCTGGGCAGCACGTAGGGGTTGCGGCGAGGGGGAAAGGAAGCGGTCGGCAAGTGAGGATCCGTGTGTCGAAAGGCCATTGTCCCGCAGGCCCAGGCCGCGGGCAGGAAGCCCAGCAGGTAGCCGAAGGCGGGCTGGTACAGGTATTGCCATCCGCCTCCCTGGGCAAACACCTGCAGCCCCGCCAACCCCAATCCCAGATAGACAATCTGGGCACACACTGCCGCCACCGGCCCCGCTAGACAGGCCGTCAGCAGCATGCCGCCAATTTGTAGGGAAAAGCTATACCCTCCCACCCCTGGCCACTGAGACGGCAAGCTTACCTGGGTTAGGGTGCCCAAAATGGTCAAGATCACCCCAATCGCCGTCCAAAGCCATTCCAGAGGGGTTAGAAGCCGGCCAGGGCGCATAGCCGCTGGAAAATCTTTCCTTATGCTAGGAGAGGATACAGCCCCGATAAGGTAGGTAAGAGAGTGGTTAAGCCAGAGTGGATTGCCTTAGCCCAGGCCCTAGCCGACGCGGCCGGAGCGGTGATTCGCCCTTTGTTTCGCGGGGAGCTGCAGGCCGAGTACAAAGAGGCCAGATCCCCTATCGTAACGATAGCCGACCGGGAAGCCGAACGGGCAATGCGGGCCCTGCTAGCCGCCCATGTGCCGGAGCACAACATTCTTGGCGAGGAATTTGGTTTCCACCAGACCGGTTCCTCTTACACCTGGGTTTTGGATCCCTTGGATGGCACCATTGCCTTTTCCGCTGGCAAACCCACCTTTGCCACCTTGATTGCCCTTTTGGAAAACGACCGCCCTGTCTTGGGCATCATCGATCAGCCAGTGTTGGGTGAGCGCTGGCTAGGGGTGCAGGGACAACCAACCCGATGGATGACCCCCTCTACCCAACAGCTCACGCGCACCAAAGCCACCACTGACCTCAGCCGCGCCTACCTAAGCTGCACGACCCCCGATTTGTTCACCCAGCCTGACCAGCAGCAGCGCTTTCAGCAGCTCAGCCGCTTGGTCCACATCACCTCCTACGGCGGCGACGGCTACCAGTACGGCCTCTTAGCCAGCGGCTACATCGATCTGGTCATGGAATGTGGCCTTGCCCTCTACGATTTTGCCGCCCTTGTGCCGGTGATCGAGGGATCCGGCGGTGTGATTACCGACTGGGCGGGGGATCCCTTAACTCGCACCTCCAAGGGAGAAGTGCTGGCGGCGGCCAACTCCAACTTACATCGCCAGGCCTTAGCGGCAATAAGCTCCAAGGGGTAGTTCCTAGCCTAAATTGGTTGCGAGCCTTGGAGAGCGATTGTTAGTTCATTGCCGGATAAAGCTCTAGCTAAGTTCTCTGTCCGGCACCTCCCTCGACAACCAGTAGCGCCAGCTCAAAAGCAAAATCCCACAGGGAATGTATGTGGCTACTAACTTTTTCCACCCCTTAGACACTCTATTGGCAGCTTTCGACCCCAATTCAGAACCTAAATCTACCCCCAGCTAAGGTTTAAGGCTGAGAGTGCTCATCTAGAGTAGGCTTGTTTTCTGGAAGCGGGCGGACGGAATCGAACCGACAACAGCAGTTTGGAAGCCGCCGGTTTTATACCCGCAAACGCTTGCTGCGTAAGGCTTTGCGGCGTTCCTTTAGTCTTGCGGGCAAGTTGCGGGCAGCAAGTCCTACTGACCAGATAAGCTTCAGAAGCCAAGCGTTGTTGCTGGAGAGGAATCGAACAAAGAGCTGGCCGCCTCCTTCGTCGTGACATACCTAGCCATACTGAACCTTGGCTACCCTAATCTTTCTTTCAGCGCAGCTCGACCTATTGCTGGCTAGGTCAACAAAACGCGCGGAGTGCCCCCCTGTATAGACGGTGGGAATGGACAGCGCCCCTAGATTGACTTTGGGTGTACCAGAGCACCGCCGCACGAAACAATACACTTAGAGTCAAGCTGTACCGCCATCATGTCTGTGTCTGCTTGTGGTTTTGCGATAGAGAGGGACAGGGGGTCGGTGAGAGTTATGTTCGATGTTGCTACCAACCAGGGCTGGGAACCCGCCTCGTGAGTCTTGGATGCTTCAGCTCTACTATGGCTAGCGCCACGCTTTGCGAACGCAGACTCGGTACACAGGATGGACGCCGTCCCGCTGCCGCAAACGATGAAACAACTGGGGCAGGGGAAGAGACAAAAGCCTTGTCGTCAGGTAGGCGGGGGAACCCCACCCATGCGCTGGGGTAGCTCATGACAGACACAGGCAGCAGCCTTCCCGCTAATGGTGCAGAGCCCCTACACTAGAGCTTGCGTGGAAGTGTTGTAATCAGTAGGGAAGATATTGCAGGAGAAAATTCCATGCTTCAAGAGAACGTTGAAATGAGCCCAATTCCGCCTAACTTACTGGACTATCAGAGAAGAGCTCTGGCCATGCGGGAGAGTTCATACATTGACTTTCCAGCCCACGTCCATCTGGAAACGATGGCGCGCTGCAACGCTGCCTGCAACTTTTGTCCCTATCCTTCGCTAGAAAGAAAAGGGACAAAGATGGACGATGCTCTCATAGAGAAAATCGTCAACGACCTTAAAGACATTCCACGTCTTCATCGCTTTCAATTAAGCCCCTTTAAGGTCAATGAGCCATTTTTGGATGCACGGATTTTTGATTTGCTTACGTACCTCCAGTCTGAGTTACCACACGCTACCATCACCTTGACTACCAATGCTTCGCTCATCAACGAGCGGATCTTGGAACGATTGACTCAGTTCCCCAATCTTGGCTACTTGTGGGTTAGTTTTAACGATCATCGCCCGAGCGAATATGAGGCAACAATGAGGTTGCCCTATAGACGAACCCGCGAAAGCCTGGACATGCTGCACAAAACAAAAGCTGAAGGACGTTTGCCAATGCGCATTGTGCTGTCGCGTGTCGGTGACGGCACGGCAGTTGATAAAGATTTTGCTGTCTGGGTAAAGACAACTTATCCCTTGTTTGAAGTGAGCATTTTTCCACGTATGAACTGGCTTGGCCAGGTTGACATGCCCCCTTCCGCAGTGCCGCCTGTAGCCTGCACCCGCTGGTTTGATATATCGATCACAGCAACGGGTATGGTAGCCCATTGTTGCGCCGATGGCCAGGCACGCTACCCCATAGGCAACGTTCGGGAGCAGCATGTCCTCGACATCTACAACAGCCCAAGCTATCGCCGACTGCGCACAACAGTGGACAACCGTCTGCGTGTCGAGCCCTGCCGCCGCTGCAATTTTCTCTGAGAGAGATTTATGGCTATTACCGCCATCGAATACACCCTATTTCGCCAAATGCGGGAGCAAAACGCCATTCCACTTGGAGGAGACTGTTTGGAACTGGGCGAAGCCAACTGGTATGGCGACGTGGCTGTCGAGCAGCTTGGCCAAGACATTTATCGCTTTGCCAAAGAGGAAGAACGTACTGCCCTCTTCCGTCAGCTCGATGAAATGACTCAAGCCAAGCGCCCCGGAATGCTGTTCGAGATTGCCAAGATCTTTTGGCGCACCTTCTGGCAGCCGCGCTCCATGACGGCGGTGGATCTTCACGGCACGGAGACAGCTCTCAAGCTGAACCTCAATTTTCCTATCGAGTTGCCCCAGCGTTATGATGCTGTTTTTAACCTTGGCACAGCCGAGCACATCTTCAACATTGCTCAGGTAATGAAAACCATACACGACTACACACTGCCTGGTGGCTTGATGATCCATGGCCTGCCCTTTACTGGCTGGTTCGACCATGGTTTTTACAACGTGCAACCGACTTTTTTCTGGGATCTAGCTCAGGCAAATGGTTATACGATAATGGCTTATCTCTACGTCGAATACAACCCACTGAAGTTTGTGCAGCTATGGAAACGCGAGGATATTCTCGAACTAGCCACCAAAAATCAGATTGGCCACAATGCCCTGCTTTACTGCGTACTGCGCAAGCCCGCTGAAGATCAACCGTTTCACTTTCCGATTCAGGGCTACTATGCTGGCACTCTCTCCCAAGAGGCAGCACAGTCTTGGAAAGCTCTACGATCCTGATCCGCTTCCCCTACGCGACGTGCATGTCATACGCCGTGCTGGAGTAAACTCCTCCACGGCCATAGCTTGCTTCCCTGAAGCAGTAGCCTGCAGAGGACAAGCCAACTACGGGCCTCTGGGCTGGTTTACAGCAGCTCCAGATGGGGCAATCAGGTTGGCCGCGTTGGACTCCCCATCCCCTTCCCAAGGCCTTTCTTGACCGCCTGGACTGGGGTGGGGGCTAGCTTGCAGACTAGGGTCAGGGTTTGTTGCAGGGTAATAGTACGATAGCCTCAGTGCTGCGCTTTTCTAATGACACCCCTTTACTCCGACTCCTGCCCGGCATGCGGCGAAGTAGCGGCCCACCCTTTCTTTGACGGAGGGATGGCGCCGCTTGCCACCCTAGGCTGGCCGCGCACTGAACATGAGGCGCGGTCAATGCCCCGTTATCGGCTTGACTTTGTCCAGTGCGTTGCCTGTGGCCATGTCTGGAATCGCGCCTTCTGCTATGAGGATGTTCCCTACCCCAGCCAGCCCAACCTCATGTTCAACGCTGGGATCCTGTGGAACCAGCACCTGGCACAACTGGCTAATGAGGCGTTGACCTACCTGCCCCAGAAGCCAACAGTGGTTGAGATTGGGTGCGGCTGTGGTCACTTTCTGCGCGCCTTGGCTGCGCGTCGGCAAGGACACTACATCGGATTTGATCCCCACCAACCAGACGACTTCCCCCGCGACTTCCAGTTTGAGGCGCGGCTTTTTGAGCCGGTTGAGGATCTGCTGCGCCTTCAGCCAGATCTGGTGGTGATGCGCCACGTGCTGGAGCACTTTAGCCAACCAGCAGCTTTCCTGCAGCAGTTGGCGTGGGCTGCGAGTCAATGTGAGAAGACTGTCCGCTTGCTCGTTGAAGTACCTTGTATCGACCGGGTCTTCTCTACAGGCCGATTGGTTGATTTTTACTACGAACACCCCCAGCAGTTCAGTACCGAGTCACTGCGCACCCTGTTACAGCGCGTGGGTGCCATTGTGAGCTTGTGGCATGCCTACGATGGGGAAGTGGTGCTGGCCATCGTGGAGCTCCGGCTACCCCCCGATTGGCGGCTACGAGCAGAAGCAGCAGCTCAATTCCTGCAGCGCAGCCAAGCGGCCCGGCGCAGGATTGCGGCCCAGCTTCACGAGCTTGCCCGCAGTGGCCTGCGGGTTGCTATATGGGGAGGTACAGGGAAAGGGGCAGCCTTCATGCACCACTTTGGGGTTAGGGCCGAGCAGTTTCCCTTGGTCGTCGATTCGGATCCCAACAAGGTCGGCACTCATGTGCCCGGGGTAGGTCAGAGAATTGTGAGCCGAGAGGAACTGGTCAAGCAACCGCCAGACGTGGTCATCATTCCGACGCAATGGCGCGCTGCCGACATTGTGACAGAGATGGCCAGCCTTGGGATAGCGCCAAAGCAGGTTCTCATCGAGCACCAAGGGCAGTTGGTTGACTACTGGCACGCGACCCATCCCTATGCCCTTCCGGAAGGGAAAAAGAGCACTTGAGGAGTTTCCCTGCAATGTCAGAGTTGGACGACCTGCTGCAGCAAGCCCTCAACCATCACCAGCAGGGGCGCCTGGAGGAGGCGGAGCGGCTCTACCGAGCTGTTCTACGGTCTGTCCCTCGCCACCCAGAGGCACACCACAAGCTGGGGCAGCTTACCCGCCAGCGGGGGCAGCCTCGGGCGGCCCTGCACCATTTGGTAACCGCCGTCAGCGCCAATCCAACGGTTGGTCAGTATTGGCTGTCCCTGGTTGAGGCGCTGACGGAGTGTGGCGAATATGCGGAGGCCGAGCGGGTACTTGCCGATGGGCACACCCTCGGACTCCTGGAAGAGGCAGTGGTTGTCGAGTGGAGCGCGCGGCTGGCCGCTACCAAGCTGGCAGGAGAGGCCCCCCTCTCCAGCCCGGTGCCAGCGACTCGAACCCTTAGCGAGGAGGAGGTCAGCGAGCTGCAGGCAGCAAGTGAGGCCTACAACTGTGGCAACCTGGCCCTTGCTTTGCAAAAAGCCCAGGAGGTGCTGGCCAGAAACCCCAACTCTGCCCTGGCCTGGGCCCTTGTTGCCAACGTGCGCTGGAAGCAGGGGGAGTATGTTGCAGCAGAAGAGGCGGCTCGCCGCGCTCTGGATCTTGAGCCCCAAGAGCGCAACGCCCTGTTTGCCCTGGCGCTATCTCTGCAAGAGCAAGGGCGCTACGTGGAAAGCGAGGCGACCTATCGCCAGGCGCTCCAGGCCTATCCAGAGGATGCTGAGATATACAGCAATTTTTCAGCTCTATTGCAGCAGATAGGCAAATGGTCGGAAGCGCAAGCTGCTGCCTTGCGGGCCATCGAGCTCCGGCCGACCTATGCCGACGCCTGGTTCAACTACGGGAGTGCGCTGCTGGGGGGTGGCGAAAGAACGCGGGCCAAGAACGCCTACCAAGCAGCGCTGCAGTTCAATCCCCAACGGGTGGAAGCGCTCCTCTTGCTTGGGAGAATGGAGGTAGGAGAGCGCAACTTTTCCCAGGCCCTGGATTACTACGACAAAGCCTTGGCCCTTCGCCCCGACTTCCCTGAGGGCTTGCTGGGCAAGGTAGAAGTCTACCTCAATTTAGAGCTCTTTCAGGAAGCAGAGAGCTTTGCCCGTCTTGCCCTTCAAAAAGATCCCCACCACTTTGCTGCCTATCTGGGTCTAGCGCTTGCCTTGGCAGCTCAAGAAAGAGATGCAGAAGCAGAGGAAGTGCTGCAGGCCGCGCGCCAATGCAGGCCGCAACCCCCTAATGCTGCCGAGCAGATCCTTGCGGCGCAGATTGAGGGCCGGCTTTGGCTACCCTCCATCCTAGAGTCACAGGCCGCTATCGCCCACTGGCGGGCACGCTATCAGGAGGGTCTGCGGAGTTTGCTGGCCTTGCCTGGAACCCTGGAAGACCCGACCCAACTCTTCAGACGCTCCCTTTCCTTCGAGCTTGCCTACCACAACGCCGACGACCGGCCACTCATGGAGATGCTCTGCCAGCTCTTTCGAGCCAAGGCGCCGCAGCTCAATTTTGAAGCACCGCATGTTGCCCGTTGGCACTTCCCTGCTGGTCGGCGCATCCGCGTTGGCTTTTGCTCAAAGTTTCTTGTCGGCCACACCATCGGCAAGCTCTACCAGGGCCTTTTGCGTCAGCTTGACCGCTCGCGTTTTGAAGTTATCCTCATCTACCCACCGCAAGCCCGTCGCGACTCGGTGCGGGCTATGTTAGAGGCTGCTTGCGACCGAGTGGTGGTTCTCAGCGGCCTACTGCCCCAGTGGCAGGCGCAGGTTGCAGCCCTTGAACTGGACGCTCTTTTCTATCCCGACATCGGCATGTCGATGGCCACCTACTTCCTGGCCTATGCGCGGCTTGCGCCGGTGCAGATGGTTAGCTACGGCCACCCGGATACCACTGGCCTCGATACAATCGATTACTTCCTGGGGGCCGATGCGCCAATGGAGCCAGAAGGGGCGGAAGCGTACTACAGCGAGCGCTTGGTGCGCTTTGCCCGCCTGCCCTTCTGCTACCAACTTTTCAGCTTGCCACGGCAAATTCCCCCACGCGCAGAACTGGGCCTGCCTGAGCGCGGCAGGCTCTACGGCTGCCCGCAATCGCTTTTTAAGCTTCACCCTGACTTCGACGCGGTGCTAGCAGCCATTGCCGAGAGCGATCCCGATGGCCACATTGTCCTCGTCGACAGCTGGGCCAAGACTTGGAACGACCAGCTTAGGGCCCGCTGGGCAAAGAGCGCCCCCATCCTCAACGAACGGGTCTGCTTTGTGCCGCGCCAGCCCCTTGCTCGCTTCATGACGCTGGTGGCCCATTGTGACGTTCTGCTGGATCCTATCCATTTCGGCTCAGGCAACACTCTCTACGAGGCCATGGCCTACAGCAAACCCATTGTCACCTGGCCTGGGCGCTTTGCCCGTGGGCGTTTTGTGGCGGCAGCCTATGAGCAGATGGGGATTGCCGAGATAGCGCCCATTGCCCCATCCCTCGACGCCTATGCGGCCACAGCCCTTGCTTTTGGCCGCGACAAGGAGCGCTGTCTGGCTTTTGCCACCAAGGCCGTAGAAGCAGCCGAAGCGCACCTGTACAACGACCTGCAGGTCGTGCGTCAGTTCGAGACCTTTCTCCTGGCGGCGCTGGAAGCGGCTGCCCGTGGAGAGAAGCTGCCCAGCGGTTTTCGGGTGCCACCCCCCGACCCTGGGAGCTGAAATTCCCAAGGGGTGCGGAGTTGCTGCCTCTGCTCGTGGGCAGAAAACAAGCTCCCCCGTATCCTTACCAGCTACTCAACGGGACACCGGAGCAGTGCCAAGCTCTAGCTCCCTGTCTAGGGCCACCACCTGCTGCCATGTCCGGCACCCCCATCGACGTGCGGTAGCGCCGGCCCTGCTACGTTCAAGTCAGACGCAGCCAACCCTTGTCTTGAGTCACGTAGACAACTTCCTTTGGCTCTCTCCTTGCGATCATTTTGCGATCACTCTACGCACCCAACTTACCCTCTTCTACCCCAAACTTGGCTTTACCCTCAACTGAGGTTTTAGGTCTGAAAGGGCTTATCTGGAGCCAGTTTTGCGGCTTAGTTCAGGATCTACCGGCTGGAAGCGGGCGGACGGAATCGAACCGACAACAGCAGTTTGGAAGACTGCGGTTTTACCATTAAACTACGCCCGCACAGGCATCTGCCTCTGCCAAGTACCTATACTAGCATTTGCCGCTAGCCTCTTTCTAAGACCACCTCTGCTCAAAGCAGAGAGACGAGATGTTTCTCATCGACGCTGGAGCTGCTTCTTACGTTTCTTCTGCCACTGGCGAAACTCTCTCTCGTAGCGTTCCCCCTCCGTCTGGTAGGCGTTCCAGCCTTTGAGGGAAACTGTCAAGCCCCAGCCCATGAGTATAAACAGCGACCAAGATAGCCCCCCGCCGGAAAGCCAGTCCAAGCCCAGCAGAAAGCTGTTGACAATTGCGTATCGGCCCAGCAACTG
The DNA here is from genome assembly GCF_047462315.1 of Synechococcus sp. H60.2. Classification (NCBI taxonomy): domain Bacteria; kingdom Bacillati; phylum Cyanobacteriota; class Cyanophyceae; order Synechococcales; family Synechococcaceae; genus Synechococcus; species Synechococcus sp. H60.2. The sequence continues at coordinate 14,101 of NZ_JANSIZ010000001.1, forward strand.
GTAAAACTGCCGACGGCGGTAGCGCTGGAACTCGCGATGCTGGTTGTTCAGCTCTTGCCAAGCCTTCCATTCCTGCTCGGCCAAGTCCAGCTCTTGGGGTGAGATCCCCAGTTCGGCGGCCATCTCCTGCAACTGGGCGCGGGTAAACTCGCCCAGGCGCGGCTGGCGGGCAATGGCCCGCTGGAGGATCTGCTGCACGTCTTCTTGGCTGTACCGGGATCCCGACATTGAGTCTACACGCAACTTTACAATTCTTAGTCCAAGTTAGCCAGATCTTGCAGCTCGTTAAGTTCGCCTTGCTGCAGAAGCCAACCGCTAGACTAAACCTAGGCCAGCCCGCCAGGCGCTTTCTCCACGGCTAAGTTACTCCTTGCCAACCGAACTTGCCAATAGGGCTATGACTTCTACCCGCCCTAGATCCCGCCAGAGCCGTCAGAGTCGGACTTCCCTATTGAGCGATCTGCTACAGGCCGTGCCCCATCTGCGCCCGCAGCTTTATTTCAAGTCTTCTCTGGTTGCCCTTAGCCATGCCATCGAGGATCAGGTGTTGCAAGGTCAGGGATCCCCGTGGGTGTTCGCCAATTTTCAAAAAGAGCGCTACTACCGCCAGGAGGCGCGGCGCTACCGTCGCATCAGCGCGGTTGCCCAAGATGTGTTTGTGCTGGCTACCCCCGATGGGGCTCAGGCTGACCTGCCCCCTAACTTTATCCCCCTGGATCCGGAGGATCCACTGGCTCAGGAGTGGCATTTGATCGTTATCGACGCCCACTATGCCACCTGCTTGGTGTGTCGGGAGCGGCCCTGGCAAGGCAGCGATATCGATGCGGCGCGGCAGTTCGACGGCATCTGGTCATTTGAGCGCCTGATCGCCGCCCAGGCGGCTTTGGCTCTGTTGCCGAAGATCCTCGCTTACCGTCCGGATCTGGCTCCTCGCTTGGAGCCGGCTCGCCAGTACCTGGAGGGATCCCCGCAAAACTCCGCCAGCCAACTGAACCCAGGGCCCTTTACAGAGCGGCTGATCACCTATCTTCAGGCAGGCCAATACAAGCTGCAGCGGGCCTATCGCACCATTCAGGCTCAAGAGCGCAAGGAACGCTTGATCAACCGCATCAGCAGCGCCATTCGCCAGTCTTTGCATCCCGGCGATATCCTGACCATTGCGGTGCAGGAATTGGGGCAAGCGGCAGGAGTGGGGCGCTGTTTGATCTACCGCTACGATGGCCAGGTTCCTGCTGTCCAGATCGAGCACGAGTATCACACCCTGAGAATGGGCAGCCTCAAGGGATCCCTTTGGCCCGTGCAAAGTAACCCTTTTCTGCAGGAGGCAATGGCCTCAGCACACCTGGTGTGTTGCGAGGACAGCCAGAAGGATCCGCGTCTGCATTGCCTGCCGGAGCTGTGGCAGCCGGCCCAAATTCGCGCTTGGGTGGCTCTGCCGATTCTCTATCAGGGGCGGTTGCTGGGCCTCTTGGAGCTGCACCACGAACACCCTCGCCGCTGGCAGCCGGCCACTCTGGAGTTGGCAGAAGCCATTGCCAATCAAGTGGGGGTGGCCCTCTTACAGGCAGAAGCCTACCAGCACCTGGAAGAGCTGAATCGCCAATTGCAGGATCTGGATCGGGCCAAGTCGGAGCTGATCGCTGTGATCGGGCACGAGCTGCGCACCCCTTTGTCCACCATTCAAGTGTGTCTGGAGTCGTTGGCCAGCGATCCTCATATGCCCTTGGAGATGCGCCAGGAGATGTTGAATGCAGCTCTGCAAGATGCCGGTCGGCTGCGGGAGTTGGTGCAGGATTTTCTCACCCTCTCCAAGCTGGAAAGCGGTCGCGTTCGCTGGCATATCGAGCCGTTGTCTGCCCAAGAATGCGTGGAGCTGGCCCTGAGCAACGTCAAAGCGCGACGGCGGCACGAGGAGTTACCCACCATCGAGCAGGCGCTGCCCAGACGGCTGCCGATGGTCAAGGCGGATGGGGAATGGCTGGTGGAGCTCTTGCGCAAGCTGTTGGACAATGCCTGCAAGTTTACTCCTCCCAGCGGGCGGATCTGGATCCGGGCAGAGGTGGAGCCATCAGCCGGCGAACCTGGAGAAGCGATGGTGAGATTTACTGTGGCCGACAGTGGACGCGGCATTGAACCGGAGCGCTTACAGGTCATTTTCGAGCGGTTTTACCAGGCAGAGGGATCCCTGCGCCGTTCCGTGGGCGGGACGGGCTTGGGGCTGGCCATCTGCCGGCTGATCATCGAGGCGATGGGGGGGCGCATCTGGGCCGAATCGGGAGGGATCAACCAGGGCAGTGCCTTCCACTTCACCCTGCCGATAGCCAACCCACAAACCCAAAGACAACCCTCGATGGCCGCCTGAACCCTAAGAAGTGAAGGTCTGCTGCGCTGACCTGGGATCCCAGCCGGCAAATGTAAACTGCCAATATCCAACAAATCAGGCTACCGCAAAGCTCTGGCCTAGATCCGTAGCTCCCCTCTCCCAAAGGGAGAGGGGGCTGGGGGTGAGGGCAATTTCCCTTAGGGAGAGGGGCTGGGGGTGTTCGCGTTAGCGGCGCGGAGCGCTTGGGATGGCACGCCCTATTGGGAACATAGACTCAGGCAGCGCTCCCGAATCGCCTGGAGGTTAAAGGCCAAGTCCCGGCGGAGGCGCCGTTCCACCAGGCCGACCGGCATGCGACGCGGCGGCTTCACCTGCAGGTGGTAGGTGAGCAAAGTTTGATGGTTTAGCCACTCGGCCAGTTCCCAAAACCCCTCGAAGAGGAGAAAATCCCCTTCCACCTCCTGGAAGCGAAGCTGGTGGGGAAAGATTTCCTCAATGGCCAGCACCACTGCCGCCGAAAAGCGGGCAAATAAAACCTTTTGGGATCCCACTTGGCGCACCAGTTTGCGGCCATTCTCGCTGCCGAGGAGGCGGCTTTCCACCAAGTTGGGAATGAACTCCGCCAGATGGTCGTAATCGGTTAAAACCTGCCAAACCCACTGTCGCTCCACCGGAATAAGGACGCGGCCCTGCACATGGCGGCGGCGCTCCCCCAAGTCCTCCACCTCCACCTGGATATCTTCGGGAACTGGGATCCCGTCTTCCGGAGCAGGGTCTGGGAGGCCTTGGGGATCCTGTGGGGAGTCGGAAGGCATGGCCAGCAATCGGAGCGCGTCAGGGTTACAGAACCAAGGGGAAGGGCCGGCAGCCCCAACCCAAGCCCAGTTCATTGTACGAGGAATTGTATAGCAGATAACGCACTAGGGGAAAAGGGCCTGGAACCAGGCGACGATCACCTGCCACACTTGATCCAGAAGAGCAAAGGGATCCCGCAGCTCCTGCAGCACCTGCCGCGGGCCAATCCTAAAGACCACGTACAGCACGGCCAGGAGAACTACGATCCCCACCGCCGTCCAGATGGCCTCTCGAACCACCCGCACCCAGAAAACCAGCATAAAAATGGCGATGGCCACCGCGGCCACCAGCGGCAATGTCTCCAGTACCATCGGATCCCCCCCGTTTGGCTCAGATGTTTTGGATTTGACCCCACTGTAGCCAGTTTGAACTGAGAATAAGGTGCTCGCAAATGCCCGCTGACAAGGGATCCCATCCCGTAAAATGGGATCACCCCGATGAGCCTTCTTTGCTTGGCTAAACGTATGGACATCATCACCTTTGGCTGGGTTGCTGTTGCTGCTTTCTTTGCCCTTTCCATTGCCTTTGTGGTCTGGGGCCGTAACGGCATGTAGCGGATCCCGCCTGGCCCTGTTGTTGCTAAAGGACTTCGTCCTGCTCTATGGAAATTGACTTGCCCTGGGTTGTCCGCCTCGTCTACGGCAGCATCTTTTTGCTCTTGACGGCTGTCACTGTGGGCGTTGGCTACATCACCTTTATCGACTGGCGGGATCGGCGGCGGCGCAGCGAGGCAGAACGGCAAGCTCGTCGCTCCAAGCGGCGGTAGCTACTGGGGTTCTGGGAGATTCCAAGAAGCCTCGCGATCGGGCCTGTCGTCAACGGTTCTCAGGGCAGGAGGGGCCACCCAGGGCAAGGGATCCTCAGGCTGGAGGCAAAAGAGCTCTTGCAGGAGACTCTGGTTGGCTTCCCAGAGAGCTTGCAGGTTGTAGCCGGCGTAGGTGGGCAGAAAGTCGGCCAGCTTGCGGTTGGCCTCCCCCAGCAGGATCATGCAGCCGCGGCGGTTGCCGTTTTGCAGGTGGTAGTAGGCCACGGCGGTTTGCAACAGCCCCTGGTAGAAGCGCCGCTCCGGATCTGTTGCCTCCATCCACAGCGCCTCCAGGGTGTCGTGGCAGGCGTAGAACTCCCCCCGGTTGAATTGCACAACGGCTAGTTGCAGCGCTTCTGGGTGGCCATCGCTCATGGGTCTAGGCACAGTTGCGACTCAGGGGCGGCTGCTGCAGGGATCCCTGCGGCAACAGCAGGGCAAAGCAGGTCTTACCGTGGCCGCTTTGTACACAGACGCTGCCCCCCAGCCGCTGCATCCACTGCTTAACCAAAGCCAGCCCCAGGCCGGTGCCGCCCCGCTTCCAGGGATCCCCGCTGGGGATGCGGTAGAACTTCTCAAAAATGCGCTCCCACTCGCTGCGGGGGATCTCCACCCCCTCGTTGATAACTCGAATTTGCACTTGTTCAGGGCTGAGGCGGCGCGCCGTCACCGTGATGCGGTGGTGAGGCGGGGTGTACTTGCAGGCGTTGTTGACCAGCTCCTGCACCACCCGCTCCAGACCCACCTGATCCGTCACCACCTTGCCCACCGCTGGGTCAATCTGCCACCGCAACTGTTGCTGATTGGCCTGGGCCCGCTGCACAAAGGGCTGGAGCACAGTGGGCAGCCAGGCGGCCAGGGACACTTCTTCAAGATGAAGGGGTTTGGATCCCTGCTCCAGCCGCTGCAGATCCAGCAGATCGTTGACCAATTCCGCCTCGCGCTCGCACTCCTGCTCCAGGATTTGCAAGTATTGCTCCCGTTTTTGCGGGGTGCGGGCCAGCTTCAGCAGTTGGATGGCCATTTTCATGTTGGTGATGGGCGTGCGCAGCTCGTGGGAGACGGTGCTCAAGAAATCATCTTTGAGGCGGTTGAGGCGTTCCAGCTCGCTGATTTGCTGCACCGAGGCCTGGTAGAGACGGGCCTGGCGGATGGCGATGGCACAGTGATCCGCCACCTGCTGCACCACCCGCACCTCCAGCTCATCAAAGCACTCGTCTGCCGGCTTGGCCAACCACAGATCGCCCAACACGGCCTGATCCTCCCGCAGCGGACATACCAGCAGGGTCAGCCCTTCCCGCCGCGGGATCCAGCTTTGCCCCGACAAATGGCACAGTTGCGCCGCTTGCCCCCTTTGCAGTTGCCGGTAGAGATCCGGGTAGTCGGCTAGGGTTAGAGCGATCCCGCCTGCAGGCGGCAGGGCGGCGGTGTACTCGTAGCGCACCGTGGCCTGGCCGGCTTCCGGATCGTAGAGACAGAGATCGCAGCCTTGGATGGGCAGCCCCAGAGCCAACTCCTGCACCACTGCCCGCAGGATCTGGGCTTCGTCCAGGGTGGTGCGCACCTGGTCGGTGACCCGCTGCAAGAGGGCATCCATAGCCAGAGAGCGCTGCAGGGCCGCCGTCCGCTCCTGCACCTCCTGCTCCAGACGGGCGTTGAGATCTTGCAACTGCCGGTAGAGCTGGTTTTGCGTGATCGAGAGGGCCAGGTGCACGGCAGCGCGGCTGACGAGCTCCAGCTCTGGGGCCGACCAAGCCTTGGGCTCGTCAATTTTCAGCTCCCGCCAGGCGGCAAAAGAGATCAAGGGCAGTTGTTGACGGGGATCCTCCCAACCTTCCCCTTGGGCGGGCCAGCGGTAGCCGGCCCAGTGGGTCTCTTGGCAGATGGCGCCACGAAACACGCTCAGCCAGCCCACCACCTGCTCGTTCCAAAGCAGCGGCACCGCCAGCAGCCCGCGGATGAGCGTCTGCTGCACCTGCGACCGCAGTTCTGGCCACTTCTCCAATTGCGAAAGCGACCAGGTTCTCACCCCGTTCCCTGCCGACTTGCCTCTTCCCACCTGCTCCTGCAGCCAGGCGTCGTACCCTGCCGGCGGCTGGATTCCATAGCAGTGGAGAGTCTCCAAGCCCATGAACTGGATGCGCAGCCGCGCCCCGATCCCTTGGAGCTGGGCGGTAAGCTGCTCCAGGACGGTGCTCAGGGTGGTTTCGGGGTGAAGCGGCGAGTACACCAGCGCCGCAATTTGGTTAATCAAGCGTTCCTGCTGCGCCTTCCGCCGCGCCTGCTCCAGCAATTCCGCCTGGGCAATGGCAATCGACACCTGATCCGCCACCAACTGCACCACCTGCAGCTCCTCAGCAGAGTAGGAGCGCGGCTCGGTGTGGTGGGAGACCAAGAGCCCCCACAATTGCTGGTGATGCAGGAGGGGCACCACCAGGGAAGAGGCCACCCCCATGCACTTGAGGTAATGGGCATGGCAGGGATCCACCGGCCGCTGCGGCACCTCTCCCAGAGGCAAAGGCTGGGCCTGGGCAAAGCGGCCCAGGGGCTCCGGCTGGCTGAGGGAGCGGGTTTGGCCCTCCACATCCACGATGACCCGCACCTGAGCGAGGCGAAACAGGTGCCGCGCTTGCTCAGGAATATCCCCCGCCGGAAAAGACAAACCCAGGAGAGAGGGCAGCCGCTCAGCTTGTCGAGCTTCCGCCACCACCGTTCCATGACCTTCCGGGTCGAAGCGGTACACCTTGACCCGATCCGTGCCCAAAAAGGCGCGCACCTCCTCCACCGTTGCCCTCAGGATCTGATCCAGCTCCAGGGATTGCCGGATCTGGTGGGTAATGCGGTTGATGAGGGCATCCCGGCTGGTGCAGGCTGCAGGGGCCAAGTTCTCTATAGCCATCTCTACATAAGGAAGCGCAGAAGTATTGGAAGCTACACTCCCTCTTTCACGATAGCGCCCCCTGCCGGGAAGTTACAGAGCCGCAAGGGAAAAGCTTAAGGAATTCAAAAGTTCTCCACTCTCCTTCACAAAGGGGGCTGGGGCAGGCGGAAGAGGCGGGCGGCATTTTGGCTGGTCTGTTGGGCCAGGTCTTCCAAGGGGATCTGCAACAGCTCCGCCAGGGTTTGGGCCACCCGCTGCACATGGGCTGGCTCGTTGCGCTTGCCGCGGAAGGGGGTGGGGGCCAAAAAAGGGCAATCGGTTTCCACCAAAAGTTGGGACAAGGGCACCTCCAAGGCCGACCGGCGCACGGTCTCAGCGTTCTTGAAGGTCACGATGCCGCTAAAGCTGATGAAGCAGCCCAGCTCCACAAAGAGCCGCGTCTCCTCCGGGGATCCGCTCCAGCAGTGCATCACCACCCGCAGCGGCCCCCCGGTGGCCAGGGCCTCCTTGAGGATTTCGTAGGTGGCTGCTGCCGCCTCGCGGCAATGGACGATCAGGGCCAAATCCTGCTCCTGGGCAATGGCAATGTGGGCGCGGAAGGATGCTTGTTGCCGCTCGATGTCCGCCGGGTCGGACTTGTAAAAATCTAAGCCCGTCTCCCCGATGGCCACCACCCGCGTGTCGCTGGCGGCCAACTGGGCGATCTTTTCGGCCAGATCCGGCTGCCACTGGCGCGCCTCCAGAGGGTGCAGCCCCACCGACAAAAACACCTCCGGATACTGGTCGGCAATGGCCTGCAACTGGGGAAATTCCGCTGGCGTTACACAGGAGTGCACCAGTTGCCGGATCCCGGCCTGGCGCCAGCGCTCGGCCACCTGCGGTAGATCTTCTGTAAAGTCGGGATAGTTCAGGTGGACGTGGGTGTCCACCAGGGGGGCAGCGGGCAAGACGGCGGTGCTCAAGGCTCAGCTCCCGAACAAAATGTTGCGGACTCTATCCAATTTTGACACTCCCCCGCCGGGAAACCGGTGGCTTTACGCGGCTATTCGTAAAAGCGGTTCTCGGCCCGGTCGGGATCCTAAGGATCCCTTCTTGCCGGCAAGCCTGGGGGAGCAGGATGATCCATGATGATTAAAGAAATCTGACGCTGGAGGTTTGTTATGGCCCGTACTCCCTCGACCATGCTGCCTTTGGGCACCCCGGCCCCTGACTTCAGCCTGCCGGATGTGGTGAGCGGCCAAACCATTTCCCTCTCTACTTTTGCCGACAAGCCCGCTTTGCTGGTGATGTTTATCTGCCAGCACTGCCCCTATGTGAAGCACGTGCAAGAAGAGCTGGCCCGCATCGGCAGAGATTACAAGGATCGCGGCGTCGGCATTGTAGCCATCAGCGCCAACGATGTGGAGAACTACCCCGACGACAGCCCCGAGAACTTGAAGAAGATGGCCGAGACCTTGGGCTTTACCTTCCCCTTCTGCTACGACGAAACCCAAGAGGTGGCCAAAGCCTTTAGCGCTGCCTGCACCCCCGACTTTTTCCTATTTGATGCGGAGCGTAAGCTGGTCTACCGGGGCCAACTGGACGACAGCCGCCCCAGCCTGACGGATGTGCCGGTGACGGGCAAAGACTTGCGGGCGGCACTGGATAACCTGCTGGCGGGCAAGCCCATTGATCCTGACCAAAAGCCCAGCCTCGGCTGCAACATCAAGTGGAAGCCCGGCAACGAGCCCGACTACTTCAAGCAAGCCTAAATCCGCCGGAAGTCCTTGAGTATAACCCGAAGTTGCCGACCAGGGGTACAGCGCCTACCCTCAGAAAAAAGCGGGCAGCGATGTTAAAAAATTGCGCTGGCTCGCTGGTTTAAAGCTGCAGGGAATTGGGCAGGTGCTCCTGCCGTCCAGCAAAGCCGAGGTTGGCAAAGGCAATTCTGGCCATGCTCTAACAGCTACTCCCACTGCCTCTGCTCAAATGGCCAGTGTAGCCCATCAGTAAACTACCCGCTTCTGGCCGCTAAGCGGTACGGAGCGGGCTTAAGCGCTACGCGCCGCTGACGCGAATGGCAGCCCTGCAGTTGGCAAGCTAACCACGGACTCCAGGCTGGTTTACAGCAGCCCCAAAACGCAATCCCATGGGCGCTCCGCCTCTGACCAAACCTACTGGGTTTCTAGGGATCCCTTAAACTTAGCGGGACTAGCAGCATAACCTTCAGCAGCAGGGCTCAGCGCTGTTTACTGCATGTTTTTGTCAGGCATCCGCTGGCAGCAGCTCATTAAGAAACTCATCCTGCACTTCACCAAGAGCAGCTGTTAGCTTTGCCCGTGCTGCCAACCCTAGCGCACCTAGGATCTGTGCAGGCGTCCGCATGGTAAACTTCAGCGTTAGCTTCTGTTCTGAAAGAGGCAACCCATCTGGCTGTCGGTCGAAGACTCCTGCCGAGATGAAGCACAGGAGCGCTCTCTTTGTAGCCTCTGAAGATACAGCACTACCAAGGGCGCCGGTTGCCGTTTCGATGATTGTTCCCAGTTCAACGTTGTGCGGTGACACTTCGGCAATCCAGGCTGCAACCCTACTCAGGTCGGCAGGAGCCGGCAGCCGAAAAATTGGCAATCCCGTGGCTAGCAACGACCGGTAGTTCTCGACCGAATGCACAAAGTCGCTACTCAGATCGGGCAGTGCCTCAGCCGCCAGTCGAGCATTGGAGCGGGTTGCCAAAACGACAGCACCACCGCTGGAGCGAAACACGCACAGCTTCGTACCTGCACACAAATACTGAAGCAGCTCGACAAATTTCGCAAATCCGACCCGGCTTGCCTCAAAATCGGGTACTGCGTGACGAATGGCCTCACTCACGACCGACAAATGAAGGCCCTGGCCACTCAGATCGCGTTGGGCTTCCTCATCGTTTTCCAGCCAGTGAAGAATCTCCTTGGCCTTTGCGATCACAGCCTGTCGGTCGCCTGTCCCAACACGCCTTATGGCTCTTGCCATACGAACAACGAGGGGAGTTGTGATCTGCGGCCCCTCCCCAAGGCCTTGGAGTGTGGATGTGGATTCCCGGTCACTTCTGTCCTCCGGATCTGGGATAGGCACGAATTCATCGCAGATGGCTTGGAAGACACGGTTCGCCGCGCTCGTGTATGCACACCCAATGACGACCTTACCGTACTCATGAAGCTTCTTCGCCAGGGAGGCAAAGCCGCCGTCACCGGAGACTATGACGAACACCTCGATTGATGGTCTGATATGTGCCAAGTCAACCGCGTCAATTGCTAGCTGGATGTCAGCAGCATTCTTTTTTTGATCTCTGGAAAAACCGAACACTTGTACGGGCTCGATACCCAACTCGTTGATCTCTCCACGCATGACGCCAAGTCGCGGGTCACTCCAGTTGGCATAAGCGCGTTGAACCGCAATTGCCGATAAGCGGCCGGTCTTGCGGACGGATTCCAGTATTTCTCGGAGTGACAAGTTGGCCAGCGTCTGTGCAGAAAACGCATAACCCTTCAGGAGATTCTCGATATCGTAGAAGATTGCAGTGTTGAACGGCATCGCCTCCCTCCATGCAACATTAACGCCTAAACTCGCTTGCCACAACCCTACCAGGATTTCAACTAGTGACCTGTTCTGAAGTCAGGTGCGGTACTCCCAAAAATCTACCGGATTCCCACCGACGTAGATCCCAACATAGCCACCAACTAGGTAGCCTGCCTTATCCCGACAATCTTGCTTTTATTTCAGCTTTACCGGATGGCACTCCTTGTTGCACAGCGAGGTTACTTCCGTGTGCAAAGTACCACTGCTCACCCATCTGCTCCCTTAAATTAGTGATTTCCCACGCCGAGCTTCAGTTCCTTCTGCTACGGGGTGGCCGCCTCAAGCCTCCCTCCAAAACTGTCGCTGACACCCAAGTCACCCAAGCCGTCTGCTATTGTCTAGAGCACAGGGATCCCCCGCTCATTGCCTGGACTAGGCCGTGCCTAGGCACTCCAGACCCGCTGAAACCTGATGTTTTTCAAGCTTGGCACCATCTCTGACTCCATCCTGAAGGTTCAATTGGGGCATAGACACCGACGACAGAGCCCTGGCCAAGTTGACGAGGGGAATTATAACCTGCTCTTAATGTCGGTGCAGTATTCTCGGATGTGCCTTTAGTGAATGCAACTGCCTTTTTCTATGAACACCCGTCGTACTTTCCTGGCTTTCGCCGCTGGCTTGGTGGCTGCCGCCGGCGCTGCCTTCCTAGCTGCCGACAGCTTTGCCCAGTCTCCTGCCAACGTCAAAGTTTGGATTGCCTTTACCGATAACCGTCTCGATTGGGCCCGCGCAAAAGCGGCGGAGTTTAACAAGCAATTTCCTCAATACAACGTAACTGTTGAGGGCTACGGCAACTACGAAGAAATTCAACAGGCTACCGACCTCGCTATTCAACAAAATGCCGCTCCGGCGGTGGTGCAGTGGTTTGAGGTGGGCACCCAACGGGCACGGGATTTCGGCTACTTCAAGTCCATCGCCGAGGCGCTGGGCAACCGCACCGAGGTGAACGGGATCCCGGTGAACTTCGACGATTTTATCGAGCCGGTGGTGAGCTACTACACCCTGGATGGTAAGTTCACCTCCATGCCTTGGAACAGCTCCAGCCCCATCCTCTACTCCAACACCGCCATTTTGAAGAAAGCTGGGATCGAGAAGCCACCGGCCACCTGGCAGGAGCTGGAAGCCGCCTGCGAGAAGATCATGGCGCTTCCCGATGCGCCCCAGGGCTGCGTCACCTGGCCCAACCACGGCTGGTTCTACGAGCAGTGGATGGCACAGCAGAATGCTCTCTTGGCCAATAACGAAAATGGCCGCGCCGCTCGGGCTACCCAGGTCTTTTTGGACTCGGAGCCCTCGGTAGCCATCGCCACCTGGTGGAAAGGGATGTACGACAAACGCTACTACATCTACAGCGGCAAGCAGCGGGATTGGGCGGCCACGGAGCAAGCCATCCAAACCGGTACCGTCGCCATGGCCATCACCAGCAGCGCCGATGCGGCCAACATCACCAACGCCGCCAAGCAGAACAACATCGAGCTGGTCACCACCCGCATGCCCTACAACGCCGACAAGGGTTGGACGGGGAACTTGATTGGGGGCGCCAGCCTTTGGTTGGTGAAGGATCTGCCCAAAGAGGTGGAAGAGGGGGCACTGACCTTCATGTTGTGGCTGAATAGCACCGAAAATGCTGCCGAGTGGCACAAGGTAACTGGCTATCTGCCCATTCGCAAAAGCTCGGTAGCCTTGCTGGAGTCGCAGGGCTGGTTCAAGGAAAACCCCAACTTCTTCACTGCCATCGACCAAATCAACAACTCCAAGGTCACCCCTGCCACCCGTGGGGCGTTGCTGGGAGCCTTTCCTGAGATTCGCAACGTGGTGACCCAGGCTATGGAAGATCTCATGCTCAAGGGCGGGGATCCGGCCCAGGCCATGGCCAAGGCCAACGAGGAGGCCAACCGCCTGCTGGCCGAGTACAACTCCCTCTATCAGTAATTGGCCGGTAGCTGGGATGCTGTCGGATTGACGGCGAAATCCGAAGATGGGGAGTGGGCAGCCGCCTGCCCCTTTCTTGGCTTTTGCAAGGTTAGAGGGGAAAGAGAACATGGGGGAATGGATGCAAGTGCTGGTGCCACTGCTGGCAGGGTTGTCAGGGGCCCTCTGGGTGGGATCCCGTTTTCGGCACATCGAGCGGCCTGTGCTGCTGGGGGCGGCTCTGGGGGGTCTGGCAGGAGGGTTGGGATCCCTGATCTTCATGGTGCCGCTGGATTTTTGCACCTTTGCGCCGGAGCGCAAGGCCATCGACCTCGCTTTTGGCGTGGGGCTGGTGGTGGCGGGCATGGCCATCCCCCTCTGGCCGCTGCTGGCGTGGATCCGCAAGGAACAGGAGCGCCGCCTGGGGATCCCCAGTGCAGCCCCCCAAGAGAGGGGTATCTTCAAGCAGGGGTGGCTGGCCTGGCTGCTCTTGTTGCCCACCTTCACCATTTTGGTGGTGTTTCTCTACTATCCAGGGCTGGATACCCTGCGCCTTTCCACTCTGCTCACCTTTGTGGGTGCACCGCGCAGCCGCTTTGTCTGTGTGGATAACTTTACCGCTCTGCTGACAGATTCCACCTATCTGCGCAGCCTGGGGATTACCTTTGCTATTTCGGCGGCTATCGTGGTGCTAGGGCTGAGCGGATCCCTGTTGATCGCCACGTTGCTCTACCAGCCCATTCGCGGAGCGGCGATCTATCGCATCTTACTGATCTGGCCCTATGCCATTTCGCCAGCAGTGGCCGGCATCATCTTTTTCATCATCTTCAACCCCTTGGGCGGTGTAGCCAACTACTTACTGGGGCTGGTAGGGATCCCACGTTTGAACTGGCTGAGCGATCCCAATTTAGCCCCTTGGGTGGTGATCTTTGCCAGCGTTTGGAAGCAGATGGGCTACAACATTTTGTTTTATTTGGCTGGGCTGCAAAACCTGCCTAAAGATTTGCAGGAGGCGGCTGCCATCGATGGGGCAGGGGCCCTTCGCCGCTTTTTTGCCATCACCCTACCGCTGCTTTCCCCCATCACCTTCTTTTTGGTGATCACCAACATGACCTACGCCTTTTTTGATATTTTTGGCACCATTGATCTGCTGACTGCCGGCGGCCCTTCCGGATCCACCTCGGTGCTGATCTACGAGATCTACAAAATCGGTGTATCGTCGGGCAATTTGGGCAGAGCAGCCGCCCAATCAATTGTGCTCTTCTTAATTGTGGTGGGCCTGACGATCCTGCAATTCCGCACCACCGAGCGTCATGTAACGTATGGAGGATGAGAGTTGAGAGCCCCGCTCCCAGAGGAGAGGGGCTAGGGACGAGGGCTGGCCTTTTTTGAGAGAGAGCAAAATCTAGGACTCGTCGGCGTCCGAAGGCTCAGAAGGGGCAGACAACTCGCGCCACTGCTTGAAAACATTGCCTAGGTTGCGGCGGAACTCGCCAATTCCCAGCAGGGATCCCGGCTCTGGATCCCAAGAAGCCGAGAACACGCCGTAGCTAATACCCAAAAAGCCAAGGCCGAAAAAGGCCAGCGACTCCACTAGGGTAAAGTAAGGTGGCAGAGCCACCACATGGTTGGTTAAGAGATAGTAATTGACAAAAAAGCTGCTCAAGCCAAGGCCAGAAGGGATCCCGGAAAAGACCAAGATCCGCCGCACCATGCGCCGGCTCACCTCCGGAGGGATAACAGCAACCGGCTCTCTTTGGGTCGGCTGCTTCTCCACCTGAGCAGGGGTAGGGCTGGAGCGGCGGCGGGAGGCTTTGGAATAGCGGCTGGACTTGCCCACGAAGGTAGCTCTCCAACAGCGATTTAGCTAGCTGCCTACTTTCTCACGCGGATGTTCAACCGTTCGGCCAGCTCCCGGAAGCGGTCGGGAGAACGTTTGGCAATGTAGTTGAGCAGACGCTTGCGCCGACCGATCATCATCATCAGGCCGCGGCGGGAGTTAAAATCTTTCGGGTTTTTCTGAAGGTGCTGCGAGAGTTGGTTGATACGGCTGGTTAGAAGAGCAACTTGTACCTCCGCAGAACCGGTGTCGGTGTCGTGAAGTCGGTAGGTCTCGATAATCTCCTGCTTTTCTTGCTGCAGTAAGGCCATAAGTTCACAAAAACTGGATGCACTGCCTCAGAATGATAACATCGGCTTTTCGTCCTTTGCTATAGCCAGGTTAGGGGGAGAATAAGGAGATGACGACAACTTCTGGGGATCTGCCGGCCTTGCTGGAGCTGTTGAGCTCTCAGAACTTGGGGGATCGGCTGCGCGCCGTCAACAAAGCCAGAGAGCTCCCCCCGACCGCAGCCTTGACACTGTTGCAGCGAGCTGTAACCGACGAGAATGCCCGCGTCCGCTATGCCGCCATCAGCCAATTGGGCACCCTCTCCGGCGAAGGTGTCGATCCGGCTGCCCTTTTGCCGATTCTGCGACGGTTTTTGCGAGAGGATCCCGAGTTCGATGTGCGGGCTGCCGCCGCCGCCGCCCTGGGGGATCTGAAGCAGCCGCAGGCCCTAGACGATCTGCTAGAAGCCTACCAGCGAGAGACGGAGTGGCTGGTGCGCTTTAGCATTGTCGCCGCCCTGGGCGAGCTGGGTAACCCCGCCGCCTTCGATACCCTAGTGCAGGTTTTGCAGGAAGAAGACGAGCTGCTGACAACAGCCGCCGCCGCTGCCCTGGGAGATCTAGGGGATCCGCGAGCCATCCCCCATCTGGAGCCCCTCATCGATTCGGACGACTGGCAGTTGCGCTACCGCGTCTGCATTGCCCTAGCCCAGCTTGGCACCGAGGCAGCTCGCCCTGGCTTGACCCGCTTGGCTCAGGATCCCCAAGAGCAGGTGGCCGCCCACGCCCGCGCCGCCCTAGCATCTCTGTAGGCAGCCCACCTCTTGACACTCAGACAGGCTTTGCTCCCCAGCAGATACGAGCTAGCTCATGGCGTTGATGATGTAATCAAAGTAGGGAGCGGCCTCGGCGGCGGAGTCGGGATCCAGCAGGCTGAGGGCTGCTTCCTTCAAGAACACGATCGCATCGATCATACCGGCAATGGGCACGTTGAGGGCATTGTACATCTCCCGCACCCCTATCAGGCCGATGGACTCGATCGGCTCCTTGCTGCCAGCAATGATGCCATAGGTCACCAGACGTAGATACCAGTCGTAGTCCCGCAGGCACTGGTTGTAGCGCTTTTCGCCGTAGGCATTGCCGCCGGGTTGTATATATTCGGGTCGCTTGGCAAATAGCCGCTTTTGGGCCTCGTCGATGATGCGCTTTTTATTTTCTGTTAGCACCTGAGCGATTTGCAGACGCCTCTCGCCGCTGCTCATGTAATCTTTGATAGCTTCCAGTTCGCTGACTGAGAGGTAACGCAGTTGGTCATCCGCAGTCTCGATGATCTGGTTGATCACGCTCACGGTAGGGATTCTCCTGTTTTGTAACGCTCTTTCAATTCACTTAATCAAGCCAGCCCAGCAACCCATCCCCCTAGCCAAAGGCTGGCCCAGAAGATGAGAAGACAACTTAGCAAGCTAACTGCTCCCAGTTTAGGATAGGACAGACCTTACCCTCAAGCACCTGGCCCAGCCGGCAGACCGGCTCTAAATCCGGCCCCGCAGCCATTGGGCCATCTCGTTGCGCCGTGGAGCCGCCTCCAGACACACCTCCTCAGTAATCCGTCCCTCCTGGTAGAGCCGAAACAAAGACTGATTCATGGTACACATGCCCTCGTAGGAGCCGTCGGCAATCAGCTCCTCAATCTCGTCCACGGCGCCCCGCTTGATGTAGTCGCGGATAGCATCGGTGTTGCGCATGATCTCGTGGGCCGCCGTCCGCTTACCATCGGTGGTGCGCACCAGCGTCTGGGCAATAATTGCTACTAGAGTCTCCGCTAGTTGCAGACGCATCGGCTCCTGCTCCTCCGGCCGGTAGATCCCCAAGAGACGCTCGATGGTGCGGACGGCACTGTTGGTGTGCAGGGTTCCGAAGACCAAGTGGCCAGTCTGACCAGCCTTCAGAGCCGTATCCACCGTTTCCCGATCCCGCATCTCCCCAATCAGGATGATGTCTGGATCTTCGCGCAGCGAGGCCTTTAGGGCGTTGGCAAACTCCAGAGTGTGGATCCCAACCTCCCGCTGCCGCACCATCGATTTCTTGCTTTGGTGGACGAACTCGATGGGATCCTCAATGGAGATGATGTGCTTGGCGAAGTTGGAGTTGATGTAGTCCACCATCGCCGCCAGAGTCGTGGACTTACCGGAGCCGGTGGGGCCAGTTACCAGAACCAGGCCCTTGTGCTCTTCGGCAATGCGCTTCAACACCTCCGGCGCTCGCAACTGCTCCAAGGTCAAGATCTTGAGCGGGATCAGACGCATCACCATCGCCGGCCCCAGCAGGGAAACAAAGCAGTTGACCCGGCAGCGCACCAGGCCTTCGTACTGGATAGCGGTATCCAGCTCCAGGCACTCCTCAAATTGCCGGATTTGGTTTTCCGGCAGGCTTTCCCGCAGCCAGCCATAGAACATCTCAGTAGTGGTGACCGGGTAGTTACTCAAGACCATTTGCCCCCGATCCCGGAAACGGGGCACCTCTCCCACCCCTAGGTGAATATCCGAGTAGCCTTTTTCGTAGGCTTCCTGCACCAGTTGGCGCAGCGTCGGGCCAGCGGGGGCAGACTTAGGAGCAGCGGCGGCCACCGGGATCCGTCCAGCAGCCGTTGGTCGAGCCGGCGGCCCAAAAGGCGGAGCAGCCGGACTGGGGCTGGGGGGAGACACCTGAGGCCGGGCGGCAGGAGCTGGAGCGGGCGGTGGCATCTGCGAGGCAGTTGCAGGGCCAGGCATGGGCACTGGCGTCTGAGGCGGAGCGGCAGCCACACCCGGTGGAACGGGTCGACCCAAGATGGGTTTGGGAGCACTGGTGGCAGGACGCGATCTAAGCCCTTGAGGGGGAGAGGCAGCCAGTACCGGATCCAACTGGGTTGGGGGCTCCACCGGCGGCGTCTGCGCAGCCTCCCGCGCGGGGCGCTGGATATCAGGCGGGGTCGGCGGCTTCCAACCGGAGTCTAAGTCAGTGGGAAATTGGTTCTCAGGGCTGACCTCGCTCATAACAGGCCTCGCTTCTGGCAGGATCTGCGTCGATTTTAAGCTAGTATGCCCAGCTTGAGCAGAGGGTTAGCTTTCTTGCCGGCAAAGCGCTGCGGGATCCTTAAAAGTTGGACGGGTGGCGAATGAGGCTCAAGAACTCCTCCCGCGTGCGGGGATCCTCCTGAAATACTCCTACCATGGAGCTGGTGACCGTCCAAGAGCCGGGCTTTTGCACCCCCCGCATCACCATGCACATGTGGGTAGCCTCGATAACTACCCCCACCCCATAGGGATCCAGCATGGTCATCAAGGCTTCCGCGATCTGGCGGGTAAGACGCTCCTGAACCTGCAGGCGGCGGGAGTACATCTCGACAATGCGGGCAATCTTGCTCAGGCCAACCACTTTTTGGCGGGGGATGTAAGCCACATGGGCCTTGCCGATAAAGGGCAACAGATGGTGCTCACAGAGGCTAAATAGGGTTACGTCCCGCAGCAGCACCATCTCGTCGTGGCCCTCGTCGAAGATGGCGCCGTTGATGAGATCTTCCAGGGACTGCTGATAGCCGCTGGTCAAAAACTTCAGCGCGGCCACCACTCGCTCCGGGGTTTTCTTGAGACCCTCCCGCTGGGGATCTTCCCCAATTCCCCGCAGCAACGTCTCCACTGCGGCCACCATCGCCGGATCCAGGCTTTCTGAGCCCCTGGGCTCTTGCTCTGCCGAGTGGGACAGATCGCGAATAACCCGAGACTTGAGGTTGGCTTTGTCGTTGAGTCGCAATTCGGCACCGGATCCAGGCTTGGCAAGAGTCATAGCAGGATATTCCTTTGGTTGAACGAAGGGTTGAAGGAACTTGTCGAGGGAGACAGGGCCGGGAAACCCTCAAAACTGGGCTAGCAAGGCCACTCCAGGAAGAGCCAGCCTAAAAGGCCCCCGCCGCCGGCATGAGGGTGAGATCTTCCACCACAGCACCCCTGGGCAGGCGAACGATGTGGGCAACCAAGTCCGCCACCCACTCCGGCGAGAGCATTTGGGAACGGTCGAAATCGACCTGAACTGTGTCCCAAAGGGGGGTATCCACAGCTCCGGGACACAGGCTGGTCACCCGAATGCCATGCTGCCGTTCCTCTGCGGCCAGGGCTTGAGAAAAGCCCAGCAGGCCAAACTTGCTGGCGCAGTAGGCCCCCCAATTGGGAAAGGCTCGCTTGCCCGCAATGGAGATAATGTTGACAATCGTGCCGCAGCGCTGCTGGCGCATCCCGGGCAGAACGGCTTGGGCACAGAGAAAAGCTGCCGTCAGGTTCAAGTCGATCACTCGCTGCCAATCGGACAAAGATAAGGTGGCCAAAGGCCCAACCTGGGCTATGCCGGCGTTATTGACCAAGACATCACAAACACCAAATCGATCCAAAAGAGCTTGCAACCGCTGCGGTAGAGCGGGCAAGTCGGCCAAGTCGATGGGAAAAACCTCCGCCTTTCCTCCTTTTGCCTGGATCTCCGCCTGCACTGCCAGCAAATCGGGGTGGGAACGGGCAACCAAAGCAACCGCTATCCCTTCCTCGGCCAGTCTCAGAGCTACCGCTTTGCCGATCCCTCGACTGGCCCCCGTGATCAGGGCACGTTCAGGGAACTTTCTCTCAAAACTCATCCAGAACAGAGACCCTGGAAGGCGCTATCGAGAGCAAGCGCCGCCAAAGTCTGGGAAACTTCGTTAACTAAGTGTAACACTGATTTCTGCCACCCAAAACAAATGGTCGAAGCTGGGATCCCGACCCCTCTCTATCCCGAGCCGACCGGCCTCAACACAACTTGGGGTATGGTAGTCTACTAAAAGTAGTGAAAATCTTTTGCAACAATCGCCATGGCCGAGTTCTTGGTTTCCTCAACGTCCACTGCTGCCCGGGCGGATTCTCCCTACATTCTTCAGGTTGAGGGCATTAGCAAGAGGTTTCCTGGCCAGCGGCAGTGGGTTTTGCAGGAGGTGGAGTTTCGCCTGCCTCAGGGAGACATTCTGGGGATTGTGGGCCCGTCGGGCTGCGGAAAAACCACCCTCTTGCGTACCATTGCCGGTTTTGAGCAGCCAGACAGCGGGCGGATCCTGCTGGGAGGACAGGTTGTGGTTGGGGATGGGCAGTGGATCCCGCCGGAGCGGCGGGGAGTGGGGCTGGTGTTTCAAGATTTTGCCCTGTTTCCGCACTTGGACGTGTTGGCTAATGTGATGTTTGGCCTCCGGTCCACCAACGCGACTGCGGCAGGGGCGCAGCGGAGCCATCACCCTCCCTTGACGGAGTGGCGAGGTACTGCCCAACAGGCGCGGGAACGGGCTTACGAGGTGTTGCGCTTGGTGGGCCTAGAAGGCTACGTCCACCGCTATCCGCACGAGCTCTCGGGCGGTCAGCAGCAGCGAGTGGCTCTGGCCCGGGCTTTGGCCCCCAGGCCCAGCCTGATCCTTTTGGATGAGCCGCTGAGCAACTTGGATGTGCAGGTGCGCTACTACTTGCGGGAAGAAATCCGCAAAATCCTCAAGCAAACCCAGACCTCGGCCATTTTCGTTACCCACGACCAAGAAGAGGCCCTCTCCCTTTCCGATTGGGTGGCGGTGATGCGGGAGGGCCGCATCGAGCAATGGGGATCCCCGGAGGAAGTTTACCGGGAGCCGGCTACCCGTTTTGTGGCAGAATTCATCGCCCAGGCCAACTTTCTGCGCTGTGAGCGGCGGGAGTCTGGTTGGCAAGCTAAGGAGCTGCTGCAGATTCCCTCCCAGTTTCTCCGAGATCAGCCCGATCCCCATCTGCGCGAGGGAGAGTTGATGATCCGGCAGGAGGAGTTACGTCTGCATCCGGATCCGCAAGGGAGAGTTACCATTCGGGATCGTCAGTTTTTGGGGCGGGAGTATCGCTATTGTCTGGTCACAGAGACGGGCAAGGAATTGCACGCCCTGGCGCGGGAAGCTTTGCCCGTGGGCACGCGGGTTCAAGTTACCGTCGAGCAGGGCCGTCTGTTCCCCCTTTCCCAACCTTAGGCAGTAGCGGTCCCCCAGCAAAACCGATCGGGAAGCAAGAGCTTTGCCTAGTGGGAATTGGCCTTCTCAGCCCAGACTCTGCATCCAGAGGATGGAGGGGCGATCTGTATTTGGTGTGGATCCGCTTTGTTGGACTCCGTATATAGTAGGAGGTGATGCGGGATCCCCACCCAAAACAGGGGCTTTACCCCTCGACAGGGGTTGAGCAAATGCTTTAACCTTGCCTTCTAGGGTGGCCCAGGGGCGCTCGTCAAAAAGGGTAGAGGGGGGGTAGTGTCAGCAAGGGCCAGTTCGCCAGGCGCTGTCCCCAAAGTCCCAAGAGTGTGCCGCATCGCTCGCCCGAGCTGTGTTGAGCAAGGTAAGCTTGGTCAGCTCTTCTTGGGCAGAGGCCGTCGGTTAGGGTCTTAGGGATCTGACCCCATAGCAACGAAGACAAGGCGCAAGGCCGGGAGTAGAGATGAAAAGGATGCGCAGTAATGCAGTGCCGCTTTTGGGATCCCTTTGCCGCCGCGCAGCTCAGGCAGGTGGGCGGGCTGTGTTCGTAGCAGCAGTTCGCAGCACTCTCCTGCTGGGGGTGGCGGGGGTAATTTGGGGGGGAGTTCCTATTTTTGCTCAAGGGGGGCTCCTCTTGACTCAGGCAGTGGCAGCTCCCATGAGTCGTCAAGAAGTGGCGGAGCGGCTGAATCTGGTGCCGGTTTTTGCCATCGTGTCTCAGAACGGCACCCCTGTGGTCGCCAACGTAGAGCGGGAGGGGCGCACCATCCAGGTGGCTTCTTTTTGGCTGGATCAGAACCAAGCCCAGCAAGCGTTGCAGCAGGTGAAAGCCAAGAACCCTGAGGTGGGTCAGCAGGCCCAGGTGGTGCCCATTCCCTTGGGCTACGCCTACGAAAAGTCGGAAGAAGAGCGGGCCAAGAATAGCGATCTGTACTTTGAGGTGGTGCCCCGGGCTGCTGATGTAGAGGCGGCCAAGCAGGTGCTGAAAGAAACGGGTCAGGAGGTGCCGCCGGAAGTGATCGGCGTGCCGCTGTTCTATGGCCGCTCGGGAGAGGGGCTGCTGACCATCGAGCAGGATGGCCAGGAGGTGGTGCCTTTCTTCTTCGACCGCAACGACCTGAAGGGGGCTTTGGATCGGGCGGCGGCGCAGAACCCAGAGGTGGTCGGCAAAACCCAGATCGAGGTCACTTCCTTGGCCATCGTGGTGGAGCGCATGTTAGCCCCTGACGCCCAGGAGGATGTGCAGAAGATTGCTTTCATCCCCCCGCGCGCGTCGCTGGAGTACGTGCAATCGTTAGTTCGCTCTGCCACTCCTCAGCCCAATTCACCTGCCACTCCCCAGCCTCAGCGGCGCTGACCTAGCTCCTGATGGGATCCCCGCTGGTGCAGCAATTGCTGGCCTGGCGTGCCCAGGCTTTGCGGGCGGCGCAAGCTGCCGGCATCTCTCCTCAGGAAGTGGAACTTTTGCTGAGGGAACGGCTGGGCTGGGGATCGTTGGAGCGCTTGCTGGGTCGGCCCCCGACGGTGCAGGGGGATCCCCTGGCGGAGGTAGAGGAGCTGTGGCGGCGCCGGCTGACAGAGCGCATCCCTCTACAGTACCTGCTGGGAAGGGTAGAGTGGGCGGGTTTGAGCTTGCGGGTAACGCCAGCGGTGTTGATCCCACGCCCGGAGACCGAGCTACTGGTGGAGCAAGCCTCCCTTTGGTTGAGGTCTAACCCGCTGCCGCCGGGATCCCTTTTTGCCGACCTGGGCACCGGTAGTGGGGCAATTGTCATCGCTTTGGCCCAGGGGCATCCCCAGTTGCAGCTTCTGGCGGTGGACGTGAGCCCAGAGGCTTTGGCCGTTGCGGCAGTCAATGTGGCGGACTATCATCTGCAGGAACGGGTGAAGCTGTTGCAGGGATCCTGGTTTGCGCCTTTGGATCCCTGGCGAGGCCGGCTGCGTGGCCTGGTTTCCAACCCGCCCTACATCCCCACTGGAGAGCTGGCCTACCTCATGCCCGAGGTACGGCTACACGAGCCACGACAGGCCCTCGATGGGGGGGAAGATGGGCTGGTGCACTTGCGCCTTTTGATTCAAAAGGCACCGGATTACTTGGCCCCCAACTCCTTTTGGGCGGTGGAGGTGATGCAAGGCCAAGCTCCTTGGGTGGTGGAGCAGTTGCAGGCCAGAGGCGGCTATCAGCAGATCCAAGTCCACAAGGATCTGGCTGGAATTGAGCGGGTGGTCAGCGCCCATTTCGTCGGCTAGAAAGTTGGAAAGAAAAAGGTAGGATCCAGGAGCGCGCTGCTGTCAAATTAGCTAAAACCCAAGGCTCTCCATCCGAACACATCACCAGATCTCCTACCTTTCGTCCAAAGTACCTCTTGAGGAAACCCTTGCCTGCAGCAAAACCCGATCCTCCCTCCCAGCAGGCCGCTGCTGCCGCCGGGCAAGAGGCGGTGGACTGGCAGTTTGCGTTTGAGCGCTCGGAGGTGATGCGCGCCTTTCAGCAGGAGCTGCTCGTCAGTATTGGCCACGAGCTGCGCAACCCCCTCAGCAGCCAGATGGGATCCCTGCAGTTGGTGCTGTCCGATCTGTGCGATTCCCGCGAAGAAGAGCGGGAGTACCTGCAAAGTGCCAAAGAAGCGGTGGAGCGCCTGATCAAGTTGCTCGAGGAGTACACTCGCCTGGCTCGCCACGACCTGCCCATTCAACCCTTGCAACCGGAGCCGACCCGACTCCGCCCCCTCCTTCAGGATGTGTACAGCCTAACTCGCCTACAGGCCCAGGATCAGGGCATTCGCTACGAATGGCCGACCCTACAACCGCCTTCTGCCTCTGAGCTGCCCGCCTTCTCGGAGAGCCTTATGGTTTGGGCAGATCGCCACGGTTTGGTGCAGGCCCTGCTGGGGGTGTGTCGCTGGGGTATTCGCACCCTACGCTATGGTTCGATGACTCTGCACCTCTACCCCATCGCAGCAGCAGAGGGGCGCCTTTGCCTAGAGTGGAATCTGGAAGGGCGGTGCCATGTGCCCATCCAAACAAAGGGTTGCGCTGCTTGGCGGGTGAGCGAGCGGCTCCTGAGAGAAATGGGGGGCGATCTGGAGCTTTGCGAAAGCAGCCTCCACCGGGT
The DNA here is from genome assembly GCF_047462315.1 of Synechococcus sp. H60.2. Taxonomy (NCBI): domain Bacteria; kingdom Bacillati; phylum Cyanobacteriota; class Cyanophyceae; order Synechococcales; family Synechococcaceae; genus Synechococcus; species Synechococcus sp. H60.2. The sequence continues at coordinate 37,722 of NZ_JANSIZ010000001.1, forward strand.
TGTTATCAAAGTAACCCTGCGCCTTGCCCAGTAAATCTCAGACAAAAGAAGATACCCTTTCCTGCGAGGGAGAACTACTCTTCCTCCTCGCCTTTGGAAAGAGCGCCGTGGACGACCTCGACTTTTGCAGGCCGACAAGAGCTTGGCTGCACTAGGGGCAATTTGCCTGTGACTTGGATCTGGGATATCTAACAAAGCTTAACCTTCGCGGCGCAGGGCCAGCTCAGCGCGATCCAGTTGCATCAGCACCCGCTCCACCTTCTCCGGGTCAAGAGGCCGGTTGGAGGTGCGGTAGTGGGAGGCCACGGTGTTGAACACGGTGCGCAGAGTAGTGAAGGATTGCAGCTTGTCGTAGCGATGGCCATGGTAGCGCCCTGCGAATTCTTGCATAGCCTCCATCACTTCCGCCCGCGCCTCTGCCGGGTTCATCACGGGATCCGCTTCCGAAAGGACGGTGCGCAGCGTCTGAATCAGAGTCATGCTGTCTTCGTAGTACTTGCCGGTGAGACGGGCCGCCTGAGCACTTGCGGTCGTCCAGCCCAGCACCAGGATGACCGAGAGCAACAGGCCGAGAAGGCGTAGAAAAAAAGTTTTCAGCATGGGAAGCTTGCCTTATGTAACTTATCTTTAAGCATAAGTCACAGCGACGCCGGAAGAGGAGCCATTGAGAAGATGCCGTCCACCTTCTTCAACCACTTGCTGCCGGAGCTCGCCCAGTACAGATCCCACGCGATCATGTTGGCCCTGATTTTGGGGTTTGCTTGTGCTCACAGTGGGCTGGCCTACTTGCGCCCCTGGGGAGAAGCTTGGCTGGGATCCCGTCTGTACCGCCTTCTTTTTGCGCTGGTCAGCCTCAGCTTGGCGCCGCTGCTGCTGATCTACTTCTTTAACCATCGCTACGACGGCGTGATCCTTTGGGATCTCCATGCTGTCCCCGGCATTCACACCACCGTTGTTCTTTTGTCGGCGCTCTCGTTTTTCTTTTTGTATCCGGCCACCTTCAATTTGCTGGAGATCGCTGCCATTCAGAAGCCGGAGATCCACCTGTTTGAGAGCGGGATCATCCGCATCACCCGCCACCCTCAAATGGTGGGCCAGGTGATCTGGTGTGTGGCCCATTCCCTTTGGATTGGCTCCAGTTTCATGCTGGTCACTTCCCTGGGGTTGGTGGCCTATCACCTGTTCGCCGTCTGGCACGGGGATCACCGGCTGGAGCGGAAATACGGTCAGGCCTTCCGCGATCTCAAGGCCCGTACTTCTGTGATCCCCGGCTTGGCCATTCTGCAGAAGCGCCAGCAACTGCAACCGCGAGAGTTTCTACGCTGGGCCTACCTGGGAGTGTTCAGCTTCGTAGTGATTCTTTACGCCCTCCACCCGCAAATGATATCTGCAGCCAGCAGAGTTGCCTGGTAGCATGATCCCAAAGAACTTCTTTAGTTTGGGAGTGGCGATCTTGCAAGTTGCACTTGATGCTTTTAATCAAGAACTTTTGACAAGCGATGGATGGGTTTTGGTGGATTTTGGCGCCCCTTGGTGTGGCCTGTGTCGTTTCATTCAGCCGATTACCGATCGCCTCGCCTCCGAGTGGGGAGGGTCGATCAAGGTGCTGCGGGTGAATGTGGACGACAATTTTTGGCTGCCGCGCCGCTATCGGGTGCGCTCGCTACCAACCTTAATTTTGTTTGAGAAAGGTCAAGAAGTGCATAGGTTAGAGCACTTCGCCAGCCGTGATGATGTGCTCCGCCGTTGCGAGCAGTTGTTTCTCGCTCATCTGCGCTATTTGGGCCCGCCAGGCCCCTCTTCTTCCCTAGCTCCCCAGGCACCGCCGCCAGGGGTGTAGAGGGTGAGCACATCGCCGGCTTTTAAGGGGCGGCTGATCTTGCTGGGCAAGGGATCCCCGTTGACGAGGTTGATCCCCACCTGGCCAGGCTCGCCGCCTTCTTCCCCTTGGGGGGCATGGTGACGCCGGTCGGTGAGCAGGGAGAGGGTGCAATCTTGCAAGGTCTGGAGGGAGCGGATCAGCCCCCAGCCGCCCCGCTGGCGGCCATGGCCGCCGGAATCCGGGCGTAGCTCATAGCGCAGCACCCGCAGGGGATACTCCAGCTCCAGAGCTTCGATGGGGGTGTTGAGGGTATTGCTCATGCCCACGTGGACACCGTCCAGGCCCGGTCGCTGCCGGCTGGCTCCTTGGCCGCCCCCCAGGGTTTCGTAGTAGGTGAAGTGGCGGTTGCCCAGCACACAGTTGTTCATGGTGCCCTGCCCCTGGGCAATGGCACGGGATCCGGCCACCGGGGCTAGGGCTTTGAACACCACATCGGCAATGCGCTGCGAAGTTTCTACGTTGCCCGCCACCACCGCCACCGGAAATTGGGCGTTCACCAGGCAACCAGGCGGGGCCACGATCTCGATGGGATCCTCCAGGCCGACATTGCTGGGCGCCGTGGGATCCAACAGGCAGCGCAGGGCAAAGAGCACTGCCGAGCGGGTCACAGCCAAAGGTGCGTTCAGGTTCCCCGCGGTGGCCGGGGCTGTGCCGGCAAAGTCCACCCGTAGCCTCTCCCCCCTTACCTCAATCTGCACCTGGATGCGGAGCGGCTCGGGCGGATCCCCGTAGCCCTCCAGGTAGTCGCAGGCGGTGTAGATCCCAGCGGGCAGAGCCTGGATCTGGGCCTGCATCCGCCGCCGGCTGTAGGCGATCACCCCGGCAATCAACTGCCAGGTCTCCTCCTCGCCAAAGCGGGCCAGCAGCTCGCGAAACCGGCTCACCCCCACGGCGCTGGCTCCCACCTGGGCCTGCAAATCCCCCTGCCGCTGCTCAGGGTTGCGCACATTGGCCAGGATCAGGCGCAGCAGATCGCCCTGCCAGCACAGCTCCCCCGTCAGGGTCATTTGGGCCAGCCGCAGCGGCGGGATCACCAGCCCCTCCTGCCAGATTTCCGTGGAGTCGGCCGGCATGGAGCCAGGGCGCATCCCCCCAATATCGGCATGGTGAGCCCGGTTCACCGCGTAGGCGCAGACCTGCTCTGGATCCCGCAGGCCGGGGATGGCTGTAACCACCGTGATATCCGGCAGATGGGATCCCCCCTGGTAGGGATCGTTGAGGACGAACACATCACCCGGCCGCGGGCCGGTTGCCACCACTGCCCGCACTGCTTCCGCGAGAGCTCCCAGGTGCACCGGAATGTGGGCCGCCTGGGCAATACAGGCCCCTTGGGCATCGAACAGGGCCGTCGAGCAATCCCGCCGCTCCTTGATGTTGGCCGAGTAAGAACCGCGGATGAGGCGCGCCCCCATCTCCTCAGCGATCCCCGCCAGCGCATTGGCCATCACCTGCAACCGGATGGGATGGGAGACGCTATCCATGCTCCTCACAGCCTGCGCCCCAGCCAAACAGCCACCCTGCGGATCCCTTGCCAAAACTGGAGACGCCGCTGCCAGCGGTCGAGGTTAGTGCGATTCTCCCGCAGCCGATCCCGTAGGCGCAACAACTCAGCCGGCGTGGGAGCCAAAGCCCGCTCAGCTGCTTCCCGCCAGTCGGCCATGGCCCGCTCCGTAATCCAAAGCGCCGATCGCAAGCTCAAGACAGTAGGAATAAGAGCAACCAGAGCAAGAAACAGCAGCCCATTGAAGCTGCAAACCGCCCAAACTGCCCACTCTGTCCCTGATGCAGCAGTCACAGAGAGCTCAGCAAGGGATCCCGACAAAGCTTACTGCTGCTGCAGCATCAAGGGGCGCAACACACGGCCATCGCCGACCACCACCACCGTGGACAATACCTGTCTGCCGCGCCGGAAGGTAATGGGTACCCGCTGGCCCACCGGGGTGTTTTGGATAATTTGCTGGACGTGCTGCACCGAGGTGACCCGCTGCCCGTCCACCCCAATCAAAATATCTCCCTGGGCCAGACCCGCTTGTTGAGCCGGGCCATCCTGGAGCAGACCAACCACCTGTACCCCTTGGATTTGAGGCGCGGGGCCAAACAGGCGACGACTGATGGCGCCTTGAGCTGGCTGTCCATCCACCGTTTCGATGGCAACCCCGATAAAACCGTTGCCTGCAACAGCAGGCGACGCCTGAGCCCCGAAACTGTCAACCTGAACCGTGGGGCTGTAGAAGTTGTAAGCTTCACCCCCAACCGAGTCACAGGGGTAGGCCACAACTGCATCTGCCAGCAGGAGGGAGGCGGGCAGGGCAAGGGCAAGCTTGAACAGAGTGTTCGGTTTCTGCATAGTTCGACCCTGGAAACGGCGAAGAATGACAAGTTGGGATCCGCAAAAGCACTGGGATGGATCGACCAGCCCGCGGGAGACAGCGGAAGTCATCAACCGGGCAGCTTGCACCGCCCTTCCCTCAGTGATAAACCCAAAATCCGCAACTGTCGATAGGTTGGGGCGCTTTCCTGGAAGGTATCCCAGTTTTCAAGGTGTTGCCAACCAGTCCAAAACCGTCTCCCTGCGCCCCAGCCTCTCTCCCGAAGGCTGCAAGTTGAGCTCCTTCCCCAAAGGTGAGCGACAAGACCTAGAGGTCAGCGCAGCGATCCGTGGCCTGCACCAGGGCGGTGCGGATCCCGGGCTCGGTGATGGAATGGCCGGCATCGGGAATGAGGTGAAACTCTGCCTCTGGCCAGGCCTGGTGCAGCTCCCAGGCGGAAATGGGCGGGCAGACCACGTCGTAGCGTCCCTGGACGATCACAGCCGGCAGATGGCGCAGGCGCTCCACCCCCCTAAGGAGCTGGTCTTCAGGATCCAAAAAACCCCCATGGACGAAGTAGTGGCACTCGATGCGGGCAAAGGCCTCGGCAAAGGTCTCCTGGCCAAAGCGCTCGATGAGCTCAGGGCTGGGGATCAACTTGCTGGTGCTGGCCTCCCAGATGGCCCAGGCGCGGGCCGCTCTCAGCCGCACCTGGGGATCCGGGTCGTTGAGGCGGCGGTGGTAGGCTGTCAGCAGGTCATCCCGCTCTTCGGGGGGGATGGGCTCCAGGTAATGTTCCCAAGCATCGGGGAACAGGTAGCTGGCCCCCGACTGGTAAAACCAGCGGATCTCAAAAGGGCGTAGCAGGAAAATGCCCCGCAAGATAAACCCCAGGCAGGAGTGGGGGTGGGTTTGCCCATAGGCCAAGGCAAGGGCGCTGCCCCAACTGCCCCCAAACACCCACCAGCGCTCAATGCCCAGGTGTTGGCGCAGCTTCTCGATATCGGCCACCAGATCCCAGGTGGTGTTCTCCCGCAGCTCGGCGTAGGGGCGGCTCTTGCCGCAGCCGCGTTGATCGAACAGCACCACCCGCCAGCGGCTGGGATCAAAGTACTGCCGGTAGAGGGGATCGATCCCACCCCCTGGCCCCCCATGCAAAAACACCACCGCCTTGCCCGCCGGGTTGCCGCACTGCTCGTAGTAGAGGGTGTGCAGGGAAGAGACGGGGAGAAAGCCGTGATCGTAGGGCTCGATGGGCGGGTAGAGATCGCGCTGCATAGGCAGATCTGGAAACAAGCAGCTCTCTAGGGCCTGCGCAGGGCGATGGTGGCCTTGGGGGGGATCCCTTCTTGGAAGGTCTCGCCATCGGCGGCCACGATGATAAATTGCAGCTCCTGCCCCGGCTGGGCGCCCAAATTGCTCCAGGGAATGGCCACCTCCAAACAGGCATCCACCACCGCCTTCACCTGATGGTTGATGGGGTGCCAGCTATGGTACTCCCCTGCCTGCAAGAGCTGAGCCTCGACGGGTGCGGGATGCTGGCCGGTGCCAGGCGGCGGCAGCGACAGCTTCAACAGGTGGCGGTAGAGATAGTTGAGGGGGGCTTCTGCCGGCAACCCCTGCAGGGGAATGGGGCTGTTGACGGTAACGCGGTTGGGATAAAACCACAGCACCTGCAATTGCTCGGGCCGCTGCACCACCGAGTTAAAATCCAGCCGCAGATAGAGGTTGAAGTGATCGAACCCGTACCAGAGGCGGCGGACGACGCTGTTGCGGTGCATGGTTCCTCGGGCTGCGCCGATCTCCACCCGCCCGGCCTGGCTCCACTCCCGTTCGGCGGGGCGACCGTTGATGGTGGGATGGATAAACCCCTGCGGCAGGCGATCCCCCAGCCCGTCGTGATCCTCGAGGGGAAACTGCAGCGCCGCCGGCACCGCCTCTCCCAAAGCGGTGTAGAGGGCCTGTAGATGTTCCCGAAACAACTGGTCAAAAACGGCATCGTGGGCGGAAGAGTGGCCTGCCCCAAACCACCAGAACCAATCAGATCCCTCAGCGGCCCAGAGGGCTTCCCAGGCCTGGGGGGTGGCGTGAGGGTGATCCTGGATCACCTGGCGGGCTTGGGCAAGGAGCTCCCAGGCGCGGTTTTTGACGGGATCCCCAATCCAAGTGGTAAAGTCGGCCTCAATCCAGGAGCCGCTGTGCAATTGTTCGGCTGGCAGAAACTCCGTGGGGGGAAACTGATCCAAAAACTCCGACACCTTCACCAAGCGCAACGCCGGGTGCTGGCTGAGGCGGGCATAGAGGTTTTCCAGGAAGGGGCGGCCATCTTGGGGGTAGTACTCCCAGCAATTTTCCCCATCCAGGGCAATGGTGACCAGCCAGGGCTGGTCTTGGGGTAGGCGGTTGCGGATGCTCTCCAGGTGGCCGATGAGATCTTTGGCGGCAGCGTCGGCAGGCATGGCGCTGTAGCTAAAGCCAATGAGATCGGAAAGGCGGTGATCCCGAAAGATGATGGCCAAATCCCCTGCCTCGCTCTCCAGACGGTAGGGGCGGTAGAGCTTTTCCGGCTCGAGGATATGGCCCTGCCCGTCGCGATGAAAGGGTTGGCCCAAGCTCCAGCCCAGCACTCCCTCGTCGGAGATGATCCAATCAAAGCCTTGTTTCTGGATCAGGGGCACGATGGCGGGGCTGACCGCCTGCTCTGAAGGCCACAGACCCCGCGGATCGCGGCCAAAGCGCTCCCGGTAGATCTGCTTGGCCCGCTCCAGTTGGCTGTGGACATCCTGCTCCCAGTGGAAGGGGTAGCGGGGCAGGGGCAAGCCGGGCCGGGCCACCCGCGCCGAGCGCTCGCTCACCAGCAGGGGCAAGATGGGGTGGGTGTAGGGGCTAGTGGTCAACTCCAGTTGGCCGCTACTTTGCAATTTGGCGTGCTGGGGCAGGATGGCGGCCAGGATCTGCTGTTGCTTGGCGTAGATCCGCTGCCGATCCGCCAGGGTAAAGCCGGATCCCATCTTGATCCAGCTCTCGATCTCAGGATCCTCCTGGAAGAGGGGATCGAACCAGGAGAGGTTGTGCCAGGCCAGCAGGTCGCTGAAGTCTTGGGGCGTCCAGTACTGTAGGCACCAGTTGATCCCTTGCGATTCCCGCTGTTCGTAGAGCTGGCGGTAGCGGGGGTAGGGCTCAATCATGGTGGGGTAATGGCTGTCGAAGAAACGCTCGACAATGAAGCGCCGCTGCTCCGGGGTCAGCTTTTCGACAGGAGATAAAGTCAGCTCCAAATAGGGATCGAAGGCCGAGCCGGCCACGTAGTCTTCGATTTGCACAATGAGAGAGGGCACTAGGTTAACCGTTTGGTGCAGGCGGGGATAGCGCTCCAGCAGCAAAATTAAGTCCAGGTAGTCTTTGATCCCGTGCAGGCGCACCCAAGGCATGCGATATTTACCCGCCAGCGGGCTTTTGTAGAGGGGCTGGTGTTGGTGCCAAACCAGGGCAACATGCAGCGGGTAGGTCATGGGAGGCACGGGATCCAACCATCACCCGGATACTAGCCCATCTGTCCGGCTCCCGATCGTAAGAAACTCTGGAATGTTGAATGGTGGGGCTCCACCTGGATGGTGCCCACTGCGGGAAAACCTTGTCATTTGCCAGATTTCTCAGGACAATGGCGGCAAATGGAAGAGCTAAGTCATGACTGCTGCTACCCACGTCCTGGAACAGTCGATTGTTGTCTTTTCCCAAAACTACTTGCCCATTAGCCGGGTCAACATTAGGCGGGCGATTGTGCTGCTGCTGACGGGCAAGGCAGAGCCGCTGGCGATGATGAATGTGCCGGTATGGAAAGTGCGCTCCCCCAGCCAGGTGATCGAGGTGCCCGAGCACATCCGCCTGACCATCAAAGGCAAGGAGCGATCCTGGCGGGTGCCCCCTGTCAACCGGCGGGAGGTTTTGCGGCGGGACCACCACACCTGTCAGTACTGCGGCAGCACCCATAACCTAACCCTGGATCATGTCGTGCCTCTTTCTCGCGGGGGATCCCACACTTGGGACAATGTAGTCACGGCCTGCGAGCGCTGCAACCAGCGCAAGGGCAACCGCACTCCTGAAGAGGCCAATATGCCTCTGCGCAGCAAACCCCGCGCCCCCCTCCACCCGACGGTGGCTTTTGCCGAGCAGTTTTGGCGCGAACAGCAGAGCCGGCAAGAGCAAATCTACGGCTACAGCACAAGCTAGAATCAGCAAATCCCGGTTGTTATCGATGAGGATCCGCGTCGGCCATGATGACCGTAATGGAGTTTTTTGCCCTCAGCGCTGGCGAGTGGATGTGTCAGCGTACCAGCCATCACTTGGCCTTTCGCCGCTCTGAGGGGGGGAGATCGCGGGTACAAATTGCCACCCTTTCGCCCGCCGATCCGGCAGTTATCCGGGTTTGTGAGCTGTTCAAGGTGGATCCACGGCGGGCCGTGGGGGCGGCGCGAGTGCAGTGGAATGGGGAGCAGGAGTGGGACAACGAAGAGTACAAAGGCGATGTGGTGCTGGTTCCCATCCCCGATCCCGATAATCCCATGCGGGGGCAACTGTTGCGGGACCAGGGCTATGCCGAGAAAGTGCCGGTGGCCGGCACCTACGTCATGGGATCCGACGGCGCCCTCACCCTCTACACCGAATATGAGATGACTGAGTCAGAGGAGCGCATCTGGTTTGCCAGCCCGAACCTGCGCCTGCGGGCCAGCACCGTCAAGCGCTTTGGCGGCTTCAGCATGGCCTCTTTCTGCTCTGAGGTGCGCAAGCTCTCCGCCAGCCCTTCCCCCCTCTCGGCCATGGCCGAGTCCCGCTCTCCCTAGGTGTGTGCTGACCAGAAAGCTTGCCGGCGTCGGATCCCTGGCTGAAAGTTGCCTGCTTTTGGGTCGGGGGAGAGCCTCAGCCGGCAAGGGATGGGCTAAAACCTCTGTTGGTGGGTTATTTGTAGACGGAAAACCCCGGCTGTGGCGGATCTAAGCGATTTTATCCAGGGTATTGAGCAGCTTATCGAGCTAGCCCAGAAACTGGACGAGAAAAGAAACACGGGGGAGCTGCGAACTGAGGTGCGCATCCAGGCCCGTCCTTTGGGCAGCTCTATTCCCCCTTCCGGCTCCATCCCCCGTCGCCGCAGCAGCGCCCAGACGGGGGATCCCTCCTGGAGCAGCGAGCCTCAGGTGATGTCCACAGCAAGCTGGCGCGAACAGCCCAAGGCTGCTCCCTCGCCTGATTTGGCCGCCGACCGCCTCAGCGGGACGGAATCCGGCCCAGGGCCGCGCCTCAGGGATGTGGGGGGGCTGAGGGAACAGCTCCAAGCTTTGCGGGAAATGGTCGAGATCCCCCTCAAGCGGCCCGATCTGCTGGCCAAGTTAGGTTTAGAGCCGCCCCGTGGCGTGCTGTTGGTAGGCCCCCCTGGCACCGGCAAGACTCTGACGGCCCGCGCCCTGGCCGAGAGCCTGGGGGTGAACTACATCGCCATTGTCGGCCCAGAGCTGATCGGCAAGTACTACGGGGAGGCGGAGGCGCGCCTGCGGCAGCTTTTTGAGAAGGCGGCTAAGTCGACTCCCTGTCTGGTGTTCATTGACGAAATCGATGCTCTTGTCCCCAACCGCGCCGCCGTTGAGGGGGAGGTAGAAAAACGCCTGGTGGCTCAAATGCTGGGGCTGATGGACGGGTTTGCGGCTCAAAAGGGGATCGTGGTGCTGGCAGCCACCAACCGGCCTGAGGCCCTGGATCCGGCGCTGCGGCGACCGGGGCGCTTTGACCGGGAGATCATCTTTAAGGTGCCGGATCGGGAGGGGCGGCGGGAGATCTTGGCCATTCACACCCGTGGCATGCCCCTGGCGGAGGATGTGGATTTGGACAGCCTAGCAGAGCAAACGCTGGGCTTTGTAGGCGCGGATCTGCGCGGCCTGTGCCAGGCGGCCGCCTATGCAGCTTTGCGGCGTCAGGTGCCGGATTTGGAATCCCCCATTCCCGAATCCCTAAAAGTTACGGCAGCGGACTTTCAAGAAGCTCTGCAACAGGTAAAGCCGGCGGTGTTGCGCTCGGTGGAAATTGAGTCGCCCCAGGTGAGCTGGGATCAGATCGGCGGCCTGGAGCACGCCAAGCAGATTTTGCAGGAGGCCATCGAGGGATCCCTGCTGCACCCGGAGCTGTACGAGCAGGCCCGGGCCCAGGCCCCCAAAGGGATCCTCCTCAGTGGGCCCCCCGGCACCGGCAAGACGCTGCTGGCCAAGGCCATCGCCTCCCAGGCCAAGGCCAATTTCATCGCCGTCTCCGGCCCGGAGCTTTTGAGCAAATGGGTGGGATCCTCCGAGCAGGCGGTGCGGGAACTCTTTGCCCGCGCCCGCCAGTGTGCCCCTTGCGTCATCTTCATCGATGAGATCGACACCCTCGCTCCCGCGCGAGGCAGCTACTCCGGCGACAGTGGCGTCAGTGACCGGGTTCTGGGGCAACTGCTGGCCGAACTGGACGGGATCCGTCCCAGCCAGGGGGTCTTGCTAGTGGCGGCCACCAACCGCAAAGCCAGTTTGGATCCCGCCCTCACCCGCGCTGGCCGGCTGGAGCTGCACCTGAGTGTGGAGCTGCCGGATCGCGCCGGGCGGTGGGAAATCTTATCTGTACATAACCGCAAGCGTCCCCTGGGGCCAGATGTAAATCTGGAGGTGTGGGCCGAGCGCACCGAAGGCTGGAGCGGCGCCGACCTGGCCCTGCTCAGTAACCGTGCCGCCATTGCTGCTATTCGCCGCCACCGCGCCACTGCCGAGACGGTGGAGGCCAAAACCTTGGTCATCTGCCAGGAAGACTTTGCCCAGGCCTTTGCCGAGCTGCAGCAGCAGCGGCAGGCCAGCTAGAAGACAGGGATCCCTTGCCATTCCGGCCGCCGGTGGGCATGGGCCGCCTCGCCGCAGGTGCGGGGAGTGGGAAAGATCTTGTCGGGGTTGGCGATGTGCTGCGGGTCAAATACCTGCCGCACCCACTGCATGCTCTCCAAATCCGTGGGCGTAAACATCTCCGACATGTAGCAGCGTTTCTCCGCCCCGATGCCGTGCTCGCCAGAAAGGCTACCCCCCAGGCGCACACAGAGTTTGAGAATCTCGCCCCCCAGTTTCTCCACCTGCTCCAGGGATCCCGGCACCGACTCGTCGTAGAGGATCAGCGGATGGAGATTGCCGTCGCCGGCATGGAACACATTGGCCACCGGGTAGCCGTATTCGCGGCTGAGGCGCTCGATTTCTTTGAGGACGTAGGCTAGCTGGCTGCGGGGGATCACCCCATCCTGGACGTAGTAGTTGGGGCTGAGCTTGCCCATTGCAGCAAAGGCCGCCTTGCGCCCCTTCCACAGCCGCGCCCGCTCTTCTGGGCCGGCTGCCACTTGCACCTGGCGGGCCCCGTTTTTGAGGCACAGCGCCCTCACCTGTTGGCCGGCTTCCTCCACCTCCAGCTCCAGCCCGTCCACCTCCACCAGCAAGATGGCCGCCGCATCCCGCGGGTAGCAGCCCAACTGCACCACATCCTCGACGGCGTTGATGCTGAAGTTGTCCATGATCTCCAGGCCGGCGGGGATGATCCCGGCAGCGATAATGTCAGAGACGGCGGATCCCGCTGCTTCTACACTGTCGAAGTCCGCCAGCAAAACCTGAACCTGGGCCGGGGTTTTCAGCAGGCGCAGGGTAATCTCGGTAGCGATGCCCAGGGTGCCCTCGGAACCGACAAACAGACCTACCCAGTCGTAGCCGGGCATCTCCGGGATCTTGCCCCCCCAGCGCACCACTTCCCCATCCGGCAGCACCACCGTCAAGCCGAGGATGTGGTTGGCTGTTACCCCGTACTTGAGGCAGTGGACGCCGCCGGAGTTTTCCGCCACATTGCCGCCGATGGAGCAAACCGACTGGCTAGAGGGATCCGGCGCATAAAAATAGCCCTGGTCGGCCACCGCTTGGGTAATCCAGGCGTTGATCACCCCCGGCTGCACCACCATGCAGCGGTTGTCTAGGTCAATCTCCAGGATCTGTTTCATCAGGGTGGTGGCAATGACGACGCTATTTTCCAGGGGTAGCGCCCCTCCCGAAAGGCCAGTGCCGGATCCCCGCGCCACAAAGGGCACCTGGTAGTGGCTGCACAGCTTCACCACCTGCGCCACCTCTTCTGTGGTGCGCGGCAACACCACCAAAGCCGGCCTTTGCCGGTAGCTGGTCAGCCCGTCACACTCGTAAACCAACAGCTCCTCCGGCTTGCTGATCACTCGCCGGGGATCGAGAATTTTTTTGAGCTCAGCCGTCAGCTTGATCCAGTTAAAGGTGAGGCCAGCTTGCAGAGGATGGGAAGCGCGGACAACCATAGAGCGTTGGCGAGAAATGTCCTCAGGGGAGATATCGTCACTATAGTCTGGATAGTCTGGCTGGAGAGCCTATGCAGTCCCGCAGCGCCGAACAGATTCTCAAACAAGTGCGGCAGCTCTACGACCTCTACCCCTTCCCGCCACAGCCCATCGGCACCGTTCCCCCGCCGGGGTGGAACTGGCGCTGGAGCTGGCCCCAGGCCTATGCCTTTTGCACAGGTGCTCATCCAGGCCGCCGCCCAGTGCGCATCCTGGACGCCGGCTGCGGCTCTGGGGTGGGGACGGAGTATATCGCCCACCAAAACCCCAACGCCGAAATCTGGGCTTTTGACCTGAGCAGCCGCGCCCTGGAGATTGCCGAGGCCCGCTGCCGGGCTTCCCAGGCACCACCGGTGCACTTTCGCCAGCTCAACGTTTACGACATTGACCAACTGCCGGGGCAGTTCGACTTCATCAACTGCGTAGGCATGCTCCACCACCTCCCGGATCCGGTGGCGGGGCTGCAGGCTCTGGCAAACAAGCTGGCTCCCGGCGGGATCCTGCATCTATTTGTGTACGGCGAGCTGGGCCGCCACGAGATCCGCCTGATGCAGAAGGCCATCCGCCTCTTGGTCACTGGCTCAGAGCATCAGCCGCTAGCTTCCGCAGAACACCTACAGCAAGGGCTCCAGGTGGGCCGCCGCCTTTTCCAGATTTTGCCAGACAGCAACCGCATCCAGCAGCAGGAACGCGCCCGCTGGGCCATCGAAAACGTGGACGACGAATGCTTTGCCGATATGTACCTGCACCCGCAGGAAGTGGACTACACCATCGAGACGCTGTTTGAGCTAATTCAGGCTTCAGGGCTGCAGTTTTTGCGCTTTTCCAACCCAGAGTTCTGGCGGCTGGAGCGGGTGTTGGGCAAAGATGAAACCCTACTGGCCCAGGCAGCTCAACTGCCGGAGCCGGAGCGCTACCGCCTAATCGAGCTGTTGGATCCGGTGGTGGCCCACTACGAGCTCTTTCTCGGCAAGCCCCCTATTCGCCGCTGGGAATGGACCCATCCAGAGGATGTGGCCGCGGCAGTTGCCCACCTCAGCCCCTGCCTGGGCCTGTGGCCGGGGCGGAGCCTCTTCAACTACGCCTATGAGGCCATCTCCCTCAGCGAGGAAGCCTTCGCCTTCCTGCAGCAGGTGGACGGGATCCGCACCGTCCAAGCCCTCCAAGAAAGCCTAGACTCTCCCCTGAGCTGGCCGCAGTTGCAGCAGTTGCTGCGCTGGCAAGTGTTGCTTTTGGAGCCGCAAGAGAACAGTTTTTGAGGGCTCTTGGCGGCTTTGAGACAGGAAGAGGCCATTGCGGCATTTGCTTTCTTGGTCTTCCCTAGCTTATGCTAGGAGACTGTGACCTTTCCCCTGGCCATTTCTGGGGTTATTGCCATGCCCAAAATCAAAACTCGCAAGGCAGCCGCCAAGCGCTTTCGCCTCACCGGCAGCGGCAAGTTCATGCGTCGCCGGGCCGGGCACAACCACTTGCTTGAGCACAAAACCACCAACCGCAAACGCAAATTGGCCGGCGTGGCCCTGGTGGATGAACGGGATCTGGCCAACGTGCGCCTGATGCTGCCCAACACCCACTAGGTGGGATCCCGTTGCGCCGCTTCCTCCACTCCCTCAGCCTAGGGTGAGCCGATCGCCACGACAGGCCAAAAGTCTCAAGGCTTGTTCGCCCTTGTATCCATCTGTCTGTATTGAGTTACCGCCATGAGAGTCAAACGGGGCAATGTTGCCCGCAAGCGTCGCAAGAAGATCCTCAAGCTGGCCAAAGGCTTTCGCGGAGCCGGCTCTAAGCTGTTCCGCACCGCCAACCAGCAGGTGATGAAGGCCCTGCGCAGTGCCTACCGGGATCGCCGCCGCAAGAAGCGGGATTTTCGCCGCCTCTGGATTGCCCGCATCAACGCCGCCACCCGTGCCCAGGGCCTGCGCTACAGTGAGTTCATCGACGGCCTCAAGAAAGCCAATATCCAGCTCAACCGTAAAATGTTGGCCCGCCTGGCTTTCCTGGATCCCGAAGCCTTTACCCAAGTGGTGGAGGCAGCCCGCCAGGCTCGCGCCTCCTAATGGAAGCGCGGTCTCCGTTGGCCACGGCGGTCGGGAAGGTTTGCTTGGCGGCCAGCCTAGCTTTAGCTGGCGGGGGGATGGGGATCCCTGCTGCTGCCCGCCCCTGGCTGGAGATTGTTCGGTCGGGGCAGTTGCGAGTGGCGGTCAAAGACAACCTCCGGCCCTTGGGGTTTCGCGATGCCGAAGGCAAGCTGCAGGGGTTTGAGATTGACCTAGCCCGCGAGCTGGGGTCCCGGCTGCTGGGATCCCCGGCGGCGGTGGAGCTGGTGCCGGTGAGCAATAGGGAGCGGCTGCAGGCAGTGGCCACTGGGAGGGTGGATCTGGCCATTGCCCAAATTGGCATCACGCCGGATCGGGCGCGCCAGGTGGAGTTGACCTCGGCCTACTACCTGGATGGCTCCAGCTTGGTTGTGGCCCGTTCCCAAAACTGGACGAGCTGGTCGGATGTGGGCGGCGCGCGGATTGCCGTCCTGCGCGGATCGGCTGCTATTGCTTACCTCCAGCGCTACCTCCCAGGGGTTGAGTTGGTGGCGGTGGATTCCTACCGGGAAGGGGCGGAGTTGCTCCTAAAAGGAGCGGTACAGGTCTGGGCAGCGGATCGCTCGGTGCTGGCGGGGTGGCTGGCGGAGCACCCCCAGTTTCAGTTTTTGGGATCCCCGTTGGCGGCGGTGGGGCTGGGCATTGCCCTGCCCAAGGGGCTGGAGCATGCTGAATTGCGGCTGCGGGTGCGCCGCGAGCTGGAAAACCTGCGCGCCGAGGGCTGGCTGGCGGACCAGGCCAGAGCCTGGGGTCTGCCCTAGTGCAAAAAGTGACGGATGCCAGTGCAGACCATGGCGATGCCGGCAGCATTGGCAGCAGCAATGGAGTCGGCATCGCGGAGACTGCCTCCCGGCTGGATGATGGCGCGGATCCCGGCACGGGCTGCCGCCTCCACGCTGTCGGCAAAGGGGAAAAAGCCGTCGCTGGCCAAAACCGCTCCTGCCGCCTGTGAGCCGGCCTGGCGAAGGGCAATCTCGACGGCACCCACCCGGTTCATCTGGCCTGCCCCAATGCCGAGAGTCTGCCCCTGCCGGGCAACGACGATGGCGTTGGATTTGACGTGTTTGCAGACTATCCAGGCAAACTCCAGATCCGCCCACTCTTCCAGTGTCGGCTGGCGCTCGCTCACCACCCGCCAGGAGGGTTGGCGAACGGATCCCTGCAGCCGGTCGGCTTCCTGCACCAGAAAACCCCCAGCCAAGGTGCGGAGGCTTTGGGTTGGCCCAACCTCAAAGTCCGGCAAAACCAAAAGCCGCAAGTTCTTTTTGGCTGCCAGTTGCTCAGCCGCCTCAGAGGTGCAGTCCGGGACAACCACGCACTCCAAAAAAGGCTCCGCCAGGCGCTGGGCAGTCTCCCTGTCCAAAGTTTGGTTGAGGGCAACGATGCCCCCAAAGGCGGAGACGGGATCGGCAGCCAAAGCCGCCTCAAAAGCGGCAGCCAGGGTTGGGCGAACGGCTACCCCACAGGGGTTGTTGTGCTTGACAATCACCGCCACCGCTGGCTTAGGGCCGTTGCCAAGCCCTAGGCTGAGTTCTGCTGCCAGGGCGCGAGCCGCCTCCAGATCCAGCAGGTTGTTGTAGCTCAGCTCTTTCCCCTGCAACTGTTTGGCCCGATGCCAACCGGGAGCAGCCGCATCCACCACATACCAGGTGGCGGCTTGGTGAGGGTTTTCTCCGTAGCGCAAGCGCTGCCAAGGGATCCCTTGCAGTTGAAAAACCTCTGCGGCAGCGGCTGCAGGAGCTGGAGGTGGAGAGGAGTGGGACAGCTCGGAGCAGGCCAGGTAGTGGACAATGGTGCGGTCGTAGGCCAACACCTGCTCAAAGGCGCGGCGGGCGCACTGGAAGCGAAAGGCCAGCCGCTCCGCCTCGCTGGAGGAGCTAGAGAGCAGTTGCAAGTACTGAGGGTACTGGCTGGGATCCGTTAGCACGGTAACGTGGGGATAATTTTTGGCTGCCGCCCGCGCCAGCGTGGGCCCGCCGATGTCAATCTGCTCGCAAGCCTCCTCCAGCGACACCCCTGGCTGAGCCACCGTCTGCTCGAAAGGATAGAAATTGACCACCACCAGTTGGATGGGAGGGATCCCCAGGGCCTCCAGATCCGCCCGGTCTTCGCGGCGCTCCAGGCGGGCCAAAATGCCCCCGTGAATGCGGGGGTGCAGCGTTTTCACCCGTCCCCCCAAGATTTCCGGGGCGCCGGTATGGTCCGAAACAGGGGTGACCGGGATCCCGGCCTCTAAAAGCGCCTTGGCGGTGCCTCCGCTGCTGAGCAGTTGAAAGCCGTGCTCCTGCACGAGGGCCTGAGCCAGCGGGATCAGGCCAGTTTTATCGGAGACACTTAGGAGAGCCAAAGGGGGGAAGGACTGAGCAGACATCGGTTTTGAGCTATCCCAAGAGATCGAGATCAGAGTTGCCTAACAAACCCCAACAGGTTAATATCCCACGCCCCAGCATAGCGCCCTTACCAGAAAATCAGCAGCGCAGGCCCAGGTATGGATGCCGACTGCTCCGCGTTCCTGCGGCGAGGGAGATAGGAGGCTGTTGCCAGTGCCAAGAGTCAGAGAAATGGCTGGGGTTGACTTGGGAGAGGCGCACCTGGCTGTGGCTCACCCCAGCAGTCAAACCGTCAAGAGATGGTTCAGGATGCCAGGAGGTGCAATCCCAGCCGCTCAAAAGGGATCCCAGCCCTGCTGAGAAAGTGCTATGACAAGATGAGCGTGAGTTGCCGCTAGAAGGGGGTAATCAGGATCGCATGGATAGAGTCTTGCAGCTCATGATCCAGGGTTGGTACTATTCCATCCCCCTGTTGACGTTCTCGGTCTTCTCGGTTGCCTGTTGCATCGAGCGGGCCTTGTTTTGGTGGAAAGTCACCCATCGGCAGGAGGAGGTGGTGCGACAAGCCCTGAGCCAGTACCGCCGCAACCCCAGGGCCGCCCAGTACCTGCTGGAGCAAAATGCCGACCTGCCTATTGCGCGCATCTTTTTGGCCGGCCTGGAGCTCAACGAAGCCAGCCCCGAGGATTTTAAATTGGCCCTGGAGACAGCCCTGGCGGCAGAAGTGCCCCTGCTCAAACGCTTTAACACCCTCTTCGACACCGTCATCACCGTTGCCCCCTTCCTGGGCTTGCTGGGCACGGTTACCGGCATCATCCAGATCCTCAGCTCCATCCAACTGGGGGATATTGGCGGCACCAATACTCAGGGGGTAGGGCAGGGGATTGCCGAGGCCCTCTACTCGACCGCCTTTGGGCTGATCGTGGCCATTCCCACCTTGTTGATCTCCAACGCCTTCCGCTCCCTGTACCTGCGGCAGCTCTCCAAGATTCAGGAGTACGGCGGCGAGCTGGAGTTGCTGCATCGCCAGCGGCAAGAGATGCAAGCCCAACAGCTTTCCCAGTACCCCTACGCAAAGTCCAGCCCCAGCGGCAGCTCCACCCTTCCGCCCTACTCCTCGCTTGATCCCTCCTAGCCTATGCGCATCCCAGAAGAAAACTTTCGACCCGCCGAGATCAACATCGTGCCTCTAATCGATGTCATCTTCTCGATCTTGGTGTTTTTCGTCATCGCCAGCCTGGTGCTTACCCGCTCCGAGGCTCTGGAGGTCAATTTGCCAGAGGCCTCCACAGCCGAAGCCCGCCGCCAGCCAGACGTTACGGTGAGCATCACGGCTGAGGGCCAAATTGCCGTCAACCAGGAGAAAATTGCCGATCTCTCCGCTCTGCTCCCGGCAGTGGAACGCATCCTGACCGAGAAGCCGGCTGAAGGGCGCCGCCTGGTGGTGATCAACGCCGATTTGGCCCTCTCCCACGGCAAAGTGGTAGAGGTGATGGATAGCCTGCAGCGGCTGCCCAACGTCAGCCTGGCCATTGCCGCCCGCCGCCCCGCCAATAACCGTTGACACCTCCCCTGTCTCTGGGGTCACCCTGCCCCCAGCAGTTGGATCAGCAGTGCCTTTTGCACGTGGAGGCGATTTTCTGCCTGATCCCACACACGGGACTGGGATCCCTCCAAAACCTCGGCCGTAATCTCCTCTTCCCGGTGAGCGGGCAGGCAGTGGAGCACGATGGCCTCGGGATCCGCCAGTTTCATCAGCGCGGCGTTGACCTGGTAGGGCAGAAAATGGGCTTTGCGGGCCTCGGCCTGATCCTCTTGGCCCATGCTGGCCCACACGTCGGTATAGACCACCTGGGCTCCCGAGACGGCCTCATGGGGATCCTGCAAGACCCACACCTGGGATCCCTGGGCCAAGGCCTGTGCTTCTGCTACTACTGCTGCATCCGGCTCGTAGCCGGGGGGCGTGGCGACGCGGATGTGAATCCCGCTCATGGCACAGCCCAGCAGCAGGGAATGGGCAACATTATTGCCATCACCGCAATAGGCCAAGGTCAGGCCTGCCAGTTGGCCGAAGTTCTCCTGGATGGTGAGCAGATCGGCCAAAACCTGGCAGGGGTGAAACTGATCCGTGAGGGCGTTGATCACCGGGATCTCGGCATATTCGGCAAAGGTTTCCAGCTCCCGCTGGTCGTAGGTGCGAATGGCAATCGCGTCCAGGTAGCGGGAGAGGACGCGGGCCGTATCCGGCAAGGGCTCGCCGCGGCTCATCTGCATCGCCGTCGGCACCAGATCCAGGGTGCTGCCCCCGCACTGGGCCATGGCAGCGGTAAAGCTGACGCGGGTGCGGGTAGAAGCCTTCTGGAACAACAGCCCTAGCACCCGTCCGCGCAGATCCACCCGATAGGGATCCCGCTTCAGTTCCGCCGCTTGAGCCAGCAAGGCCGCCAGCTCCGCCGGGCTCAGGTCGCTGAGTTTGAGCAGATCCCGCCCGGCCAAGTTGATGGATTCTACAGCTTGCAACCCCGCCATAGCGCTTCACCACCTCCGCCAACAACTTCCAGCCCCGCGTCGCCTCAACCTGCCTGCCGAAGCTGCTGCCTGCTCACCAGCGCAAGGTCGCTACTCAGCAAGGTCTCGCAGCCTGGGCCCCCACACTGGCTAGAGGGAAGAGGAACGCATTGGCTCCTTGGCCTGTTGCTGGCGGGCCGAGATCTGTGCCTGGAGGGCCTGGATGGCGGCGGCATATTGCGGGTCGGCGGGAGTGGCCACCAACTCGCGATCCCGGCTGAGGCGATTGAGATCTTCTTCGGACAGTTCCACGACAATATCCGGGGTGATGCCTTTGTGATCGATATCGGTGCCTTTGGGGGTGCGATAGCGGGCAATGGTCACCGCCAGGCCCGACCCATCGGAGAGGGGATGCACCGACTGCACCAGGCCCTTGCCGAAGGTTTGCGTGCCGATGATCACGGCGCGACGGTTATCTTGCAAGGCTCCCGACAGGATCTCGCTGGCGCTGGCGGATCCCCCATCCACCAAAACGGCCAAAGGCTTGTCGGTAAGGGCGGTGTTGTTGGCCGTGAGGCGATCCTGCTCCCCTTGCCGGTTCACCGTCGAGACAATGCTGCCTCGGTCGATCCACATGCGGGCAATCTCGGCGCTGGAGTAGAGCAGCCCCCCTGGGTTGGCCCGCAGATCCAGCACATAGGCAACTACGCCTTGCTTTTCCAGCTCGCGAATGGCCTGGCGCACCTTGTCGGCGGCATTGCCGGAAAACTGGGTAATGCGAATGTAGCCGATGGGCAGGCCATTTTCCTGGTGAACCGCATAGCGCACAGTGGCCAGCTCAATTCTCTCCCGCACCAAGTCGAATACCTTCAGCCCTTCCCCCTCGCGACGGATGGTCAGCCGCACCCGCGTGCCCGGCTCGCCGCGAATGAGGCTGACGGCGGTGTTGGTGTCCATGCCTTCGGTGGATTTGTCGTCGATGCGCACGATCACATCTTTGGACTTGATCCCAGCGCGATCGGCGGGAGACCCTTCGATGGGGGAGATCACCACCAGCTCGTTGGTCTCTTGATCCAAGCCAAGGGTAATCCCCACCCCCGTCAGCTCGCCAGAGGTGTCGATCTGCATGCTGGCAAACTGATCCGGATCCAAGAAGCGGGTGTAGGGATCGTTCAGCTTCTTGAGAGCCTCTCGAATCGCCTCGTAGGCCTCCTCGCGGGTGGCATACTCGCGGCTGAGCAGATCGCGGCGCACCGCCTCCCAGTCGACGGAATTAAAGGAAGGATCGACGTACTCCCGATTGACAATCTGCCAAACTTCGTCCACCACCTCTTTGGGATCCCGGCGAAACCCTGCCCAACCCGGCATGGATAGCTGCACCCCGACAAGCGACACGGCTGTGACCACCGCAGCCGTTGCACTAACCACAAACCCGCGCTTTCTCATTGGCTCTCCTGGCAGACAAGGTCTAAAAGTCGAGGTTGATCTCCAGCCTCTAGGGGTTTCGCACAGAGGCCTTTCTCTGCCCCAACTTTATCTCAGGGACAGAGCAATGCCCCCTGCCACGGCAGGTGGGATCCAAAGTTTGGTAGGCTGCAAATGGTACAGCCCAACTGTGCCCAACGTAGCACAGGGATCTCTGCAAAGGTGCTCCCGGGATCCCATTTGCAGGAGCGTTTTCGTCTTCTTCTGGAGTCTATGTCTCTTGTAACCGACTCTCCCAGCCTGCCGGAAGCTGCTGCTGACTCGCCCCTGCTGGCCCAGGTGCAGTTGGCTCGCGCTGCCGCTCGACGCACGGCTACCTTGCCCACTGCGGTAAAGAATGCCGCCCTAGAGGCCATGGCCACCGCTTTGCTGGCGCAGCAGGAGACTATCTTGGCAGCCAATCAAGCGGATCTGGCCCGGGCAGCGGAGCAGGTCAAGGCCGGCGAGCTGTCCGCCTCGGCCTACGCCCGCTTGAAGTTGGACGCCCAGAAATTGGCCGAGATGGTGGCTGGGGTGCGGCAGGTGCTGCGGCTGCCAGATCCGGTGGGGCAGGCCTTGCTGATCCGGGAATTGGACGAGGGGCTGGTGCTGGAGCGGCGCACCTACCCTCTGGGAGTGCTGGGGGTGATCTTCGAGTCGCGGCCCGATGCCTTGGTGCAAATTGCTGCCCTGGCCGTGAAGACAGGCAACAGCGTCCTGCTCAAAGGCGGATCGGAGGCGCTACTCTCCTGCCAGGCCCTGATGGCTGCCATCCAGGCGGGGCTGCAGCAGATCCCAGACTTTCCCCAGGGATCCCTGCAATTGCTCACCAGCCGCGAGGAGATCAAAGCCCTGCTGCAACTGGAAGGGCTGGTGGATCTCATCATCCCGCGCGGCTCCAGCAGCTTTGTCCGCTACATTATGGAAAATACTCGCATCCCGGTGCTGGGCCATGCCGATGGCCTGTGTCACCTGTACGTGGATCGGGCCGCCGATGTGGACATGGCGGTGAGGCTGACGCTGGACAGCAAAACCCAGTATCCTGCCGCCTGCAACGCCATCGAGACCCTGCTGGTGCACGCGGCCATCGCCCCTCGATTTTTGCCCCTGGCTGTGCAGGCGCTGCGCGAGAAAGGGGTAGAGCTGCGCGGGGATCCCCGCTGCCGCGAGCTGGTACCCGATCTGATCCCGGCCACTGAGGCCGACTGGAGCACTGAGTACGCCGACCTGATTCTAGCTATCAAAATGGTGGATTCCCTCGACGAGGCCATTGCCCACATCCAACGGTACGGATCCCGGCACACCGAGGCCATCGTGACCGAAGACGCCGCCGCTGCCCAGCGCTTTCTCGACGAAGTGGACGCAGCAGGGGTCTTTCACAATGCCTCCACCCGCTTTGCCGATGGCTTTCGCTATGGCTTCGGGGCGGAGGTGGGGATCAGCACCCAAAAGCTGCCGCCGCGCGGCCCGGTGGGTCTGGAAGGCCTAGTAACCTACCGCTACCAACTGCGGGGGCGAGGCCATCTCGTAGCCGACTATACCGGGCCCCAGGCCCGTCCCTTTCTCCATCGGGATCGCTTGAGCAGCGCTGGTTGGACCTAGGCAGGAACCGCCGGCCAACGCCGCTCCCTGCAAAAGCTGCCTGGGTCAGCCAGCCAATCGACAAAGCCGTTTTGCTCAGCTTTTTGGCTTTGGCCTGAGGTAAATTGAAAAATAGCTTTATGCTTTGCAAAGGTTGCGGTTTGTGCTGCGCTGGGATGGGACAATGAACTACTGAGTTCTGGGTTTCCTAATCTGGCAGCCTCAATGCTTTTGGATTGACCCGTTGCATTTTGGCCTTCTGTTATTTCGATAAGGAGCTTCGCTGCATCATGCCCGTTCGTCTGTATGTCGGAAATCTGCCGGAAGAGGTGGATCGTCAGGCATTGGAGAAGCTCTTTAGCTCTGCAGGTGAGGTCATTTCCACCAAGGTGATTCGGGATCGGCGGACAGGCAAATGTCGCGGCTTCGGGTTTGTAACCGTGAGCACCGAAGAGCAGGCGCAGCAGTACATCGAGAAATTCAACGGCCATAGCTTTGGCGATGTCAACTTGCGCATCGAGATTGCCCAGCCGCGGGAGAAACGGGAAGACGCCGAAGCCAAAGCAGCAGCCTCCGGCTCCCCAGCTAAGGAGTCTGCCAAAGACGCTGGCAAGGATTCCAGGGCGCCCGGGGATCCTGAGCCCCGAGGTTCTTCCAAAGGCTCCAAAGAGTCGGGGGACAAGTCCGCCCCCAGCAAGAAGCAACGCCAGCGGGGCCACAAAGGCGGCGGAGGCAATGTCGTTGCCGAGACCGAAGGGGCCTCTGAGCCGGATCCCCGTTGGGCCAGCCAGTTGCAGCGGATTAAGGAGCAGCTTCTCCAAGCGACCAACTCCTGATCCCCCCGAAAGCGTGGTAGACATCGCCGCCATCTGGCGTTAGCTTGGTTGAGCTGTACAGCTCTGGGCATACCTGGAGGGGGTTTTGGAATGGATAGGCTGGCAAGGGTTTTTCGCGTGTGGGGACAGCACTTGGCCAAGGCTGGGTTCCTCGGCGCGCTGCTGGTTTGGCTGGGGATGAGCAGTGTTGTCCAAGTTGCCCTCGCAGCTCCAGCCGATTTGGAGGAGCAGGTGCTGCAGATCATTCGCAAGAACCCCCAGGTGATCCTTGAGGCTGTGCAGGAGTACCAGCAGCGGCAGTACCAAGAGCAGCAGCAACAACAGCAGCAGTTGGCGGAAGAATTTGGCCGTCAGTTGCGGGAGAACCCGCGTGCTGTCATCGGAGACTCTCCTCAACTGGGATCCGACACTTTGCGGCTGGTGTTGGTGGAGTTTTCTGATTTCCAATGTCCCTTCTGCGCCCGCGCCCACGACACCCTCAAACAGTTCATGGCCGAGCACGGGAAGGAGGTGACCTTGGTGTATAAGCACCTGCCCTTGACCAGCATCCACCCGGAGGCGATGGCGGCGGCTCGCGCGGCTTGGGCTGCCCACCGCCAGGGCAAGTTCTGGGAGTTCCACGACGAGCTCTTCGCCAACCAATCCCAGCTTGGAGATGCGTTTTATGTGGCCACTGCCGAGAAGTTGGGCCTGAACGTGGAGAAGTTCAACCGGGATCGGCGCAGCCGGGCGGCAGAGCGCGCCATTCAGCGGGATATGGAGCTGGCCTCTCAACTGGGCATCAGCGGCACCCCTCATTTCATCTTGAACGGCATTGCCTTCTCGGGGGCACAGCCGCTGGAGGTGTTTGAGCAGACGTTGCAACAGGCCAAGCAAGCTCTTTAGCCCGTTCAGGGCCTTAGATCCTGATGTCGAGTCCCTATCGTTGCCCGGAGTGTGGGGATGAGTTCCTGTTTCGACCGGATCCCTGCCCCACCTGTGCAAGACGACAACGCCAGAAGCGACAGGCCGCTCGTGCCAAGGAAAAGCGGGGCAGCTACGACCTGACGGGCCAGGTGGCCGCTGCCGAGTTCTGGCAACTGTTGCGCTGGTACCCCTGTTGCCCCTGCTGTGGCAGGCCATGGTCACAGGTGGGATCCGCCCCTGTTCAGGATCACATTATCCCGCTCAGCCGCGGAGGGCCCAACACGGCTGCCAACTTGCAGCCCCTCTGCCCGGCCTGCAACGGCTGGAAGGCAGACTTTCTCATCTATTTTGACAGGGCTGTGCCGGGTCAGGTGCGGGCTTTGCCCCCACAACTCTGGCCCAGCTTTCGGTGTTGGCTCCGCCTTACCGGGGCCGATCCAGGGGTGGAGGATATCCACAGCACCCCGTCCAACCCCTGCGAAAGGCAACTGGACTGGTTGGATCCCAGCCTAGATCTTGGCGGTGGGAATTGCCCCCAAGTGATGCAACAGTTGGCCTATCCCCTGGCCAGCCCGGCCCAGTTACAGGCGGAAACCCTGCGCCTCACCCTGGCGGCGATCTCACTTGTAGAAGGATCCCTGGTGATTCCAAGAAGTGGTGCAAAGGGCAACGAGGCCCAATGGGGCTATTCTCAACAGCCGCGAAACGGTTTCTGACCTCCCCTCTCCCTCAGGGAAAGGGGCTGAAGCCGGCTGCTGCTACTCGACGGGCAGGACGCGGGCGTCAAACCCCGCCTCGGCCAGGGCACGCCGCGCCTGTTCGGCATTGGCCCGCTGCCGGTAAGTGCCCACCTGAATCACAGAGCCGCGCACAAAAGCGTCAGGGGCAAACTGCTGCAGCTTAGGCAGCGCCTCTGCCCCGGCGGATACCACCACCCAAAATCCACCTGTGCCTTCTTCGCGCAGGGATGCGGGAGAGGGGGTGGGATCCTGAACCAGAAGCGGTCGAGAGCGGCGCAGGTCGGCGGGGAAGATCCCGGCTTCGTAGCCTTGGCCGGCCAGGTACCGCACTTGTTCGGCGGCAGCAGCCGGGTCGGCAAACCCGCCCGTGCGCACCACCCGCAGGTCGTCGTAGATCAAGGGCAGGGATCCCTCTAGCAGTTGTTTGAGTGCAGGCCATTTCTCCCCCCTGGGATCCGCCACCAACACCCAGTAGCGCTCCCCCTGAGGTGGCTGGGAGTCGGGATCCCTTCCGGATCCCCCTTCAGCCAGCGACACCGCCACCGCCGGCAAGCCCTGGGCAGTTAGCCAGCGGGCCTGATCCTGGGCCAACGACAGGCGGGAGAAGGTGCCCGTCTGCAAGGCGGCCTGGCCGCGGTATTGCACCACAGCAGCCCCTGGAAAGAAGCGGCGTACCCGCTCCTCTAGCCGGGGATCCCTGCTGGGGTTGGGCACATAGGTGGCAAAGGGCCGCTGGGGATCGGAGGGGGGAGCCGTTGGCGCCGGTGGGACAGGGTTTTCAGAACTGGCGGAGGGGCGGTCGGGCGCTGTTTGGGCGGGAAAAGCGGGCGGAAGGGGCGGATCCGTATCTTGACGGCTCACCACCCGCACCGGCAAGCCCAACCGTTCCAATTCGGCCTGGCGGCGTTGGGCGTGGTTGCGGTTGATGAAGGTTCCTGCCAGAATGAATACCTGTCCATCCCCTTGCACGAAATAGGCGTCCGGTACCTGGGCACGCACCTGAGCCAAGGCGGCTGCCTCGGCGGCCAAGACGTGGACTTGGTAGCGGGTTAAGGCCAAAGCAGCGGGCAGGGCAAGCATGCCAGCCGCCAGGGATCCAGCCAGGAGGGCTGCCGTCCTCCCCACTTGGGGCCATGGGGCGGCAGGGATCCCCTGCCACCCTGGAGCAGCCCTTGGGTTTATAAGCCATCTGTGGCACTGACACAGCCCAGCGTTCACGGGAGAAGCACAGATTTAGCGCATCTCTAGTATAGACAGGTCGGCAGAACTCCACTGCTGGTCGGAACGGTTTCAGCCAGGGGTTTTTAGAAGCGGCGGCGACGATAGCTCTGGCGGCGCGGCGCTCCGAGGGCGCGGGATCCTCCCAGGGCAAAGCGGAGGATCTCGGTTTTGTAGTGCTGGGAACCTTCGGTGTAGCGGGCAAGCTGAATGGTGGATTCCTGGCCGGAGGGGAGGGCCGGCAAAGACTGCTCCGGCGTTGCAGCTTCGATGGCGATGAAAAACCGCAAGCGCAGCAGCACCTCCAACTTAGACAGGCGCTCGCTCTGTTCGGGCACGAGGCGGCCCAGAGAGATTTGGAGTCGCGGCCTGCGGCGCCGGGATCCGGGGCGGCCCCAGAGCTGCTGGATCAACGTCCACAGGGAGGCCTGCTCAGGGGATTTGACCAACAGCTTCAGTCCCGTCAGCGGGTTGAGGCCATAGGTAAGCAGCAGAGAATACATGGGCAGCGCACTGAGGAGCAGAGAGGCGTTTTTAGGTTAGGGTCAAAAGATAGCTTACAGGCCAACTGTAGCACTGCTACCCGCTAGCTGAAGACCAATGGCCATGGCCGGGATCCCCGACCAACGCTGGCTGTTCCATCCTGTGGATGAGCCGACGGCCCGGCGTCTGGCTGAGGTCGTGGGGATCTCGCCCCTGTTGGCCCAGATCCTGCTCAACCGCGGCCTGTCTGGCCCCGCCGAGATCCAACACTATTTGCAGCCGGATCCCACCTACCTGCCCCCGCCCAGCCATGACTTTGCCGAGCTGCCCCTGGCGGTAGAGCTGTTGGAGAGGGCGATTTGCCGGCAGGAGCCCATCGCCATCTGCGGCGACTACGATGCCGACGGCATGACCAGCACGGCCCTGCTGCTGCGGGCTTTGCGGGGCACACCGGTGGTTTACCGCATCCCCAGCCGCCTCAGGGAGGGCTATGGCCTCAACAGCCGCATGGTGCAAGAGCTGCACCGCGAGGGGGTACGCCTCATTCTCACCGTAGACAATGGCATTGCTGCCCACGAGCCCATCCAACTGGCCAAAGAGTTAGGGCTAACGGTGATCGTGACAGATCACCACGACTTGCCCCCCCAGTTGCCCCCTGCCGATGCCATTCTCAACCCCAAGCGGATCCCGGCATCGTCTCCCTATCGGGGGATGGCCGGGGTGGGGGTGGCCTACCTCCTGGCCCAAGCCTTGGCAGAGCGCCGCGGCGACGAACAGTTGGGGCGGGTAGCCCTGGAACTGTTTACCGTGGGCACCATTGCCGATTTGGCGCCGCTGACGGGGGTGAACCGTCTTTGGGTGCGGCAGGGGCTGGCTCTCTTGCCCACTTCGCCGCTGGCCGGGATCCGCGCCCTCTTGGCAGTGATGGGAATGACAGGATCCCTAGAGGAGCTGCGGCCAGAGTGGGTAGGGTTTGGCTTGGGGCCCCGCATCAATGCCATTGGGCGAATTGGCCGACCGGAGATGGGGATCCGGCTGCTGACCACCGACGACCCGCAGCAGGCAGAGAAACTGGCCCGCCGCTGTGAACGGCTCAACCAGGTGCGGCAGCAGATGTGCAGCCGCATTGAGGCGGAGGCTTTGGAGCAGATGGCCCGGCAAGAGCGGGATCTGGCGCAGGAGCGGGTGTTAATCCTTTTGGGAACTCCCCAGCAGCGCTGGCACAAGGGGGTGATTGGCCTGGTGGCTTCGCGGCTGGCGGAGCGCTTTGGCTGTCCAGTGTTTATCGGCAGCCAGTCGCGCCAGGGGGAGATCACTGGCTCGGCGCGGCAGGGGATCCCGGAGTTCGACGTGTTTCAGGCCCTGGAGTTTTGCAAGGATCTGTTTATCAAACATGGCGGCCACCCGGCGGCGGGGGGGTTTAGCCTGAAAGCGGAAAACTGGCCTCTTTTGGAAGAGCGGCTGCGGCAATTGGCCCAACAGCGTCTGCAGCCGGAGCAAATCCGGCCCCTGGTGCAGATCGACGCGGAGGTGGCGCTGGCGGATCTCACCCTCGACCTCTACCGAGAGCTGCAACGGTTGCAACCCTGTGGCATCGGCAATCCTGAGCCGGTCTTTTGCAGCCGCAACCTGCAGGTGCTGCAGCAGCAGCGATTTGGCCCGCAGCCTGCCCAGGGGGAGGAGGATACCGCCGGCCACCTAAAGCTGCTGCTCCGGGATCCCGTCAGCCGGCGCCTGGACGGGGCAGGATCCTCGCTTGCCGCACCAGCCAAAGTCCCCAGCCGTCCCCTGTGGGCCATTTGCTGGCGAGGGGCCGCCGCCTATCCCCTGCCGGAGCAGATTGACATCGCCTACACCCTCAAGGCTAAAAGGTGGGGGGAAGAAACCCAACTGGAGCTGGAAATTCTTGGGATCCGGCCTGCCGCAGAGGCCAGCTCTGCCAATCTTTCGCCCGCCGCCGTTGCTCCCACCATGTCCGATGCCAAAGCTGGGGCCCAGACAGCACCCTCGCCCCTGCTGATCTATCGCCCTGCCCCCCAGCCCACCCAACCGCTGCGTTGGCAGGCTGCATCTCGATTTTCTGCCCTCCTGCCCCAGGCGCGGGGAACGATCCTCCTCTACGGCTTCCGGCGCCCTACGTTTGTCCTTCTCCCGAAGCAGCATCCCTCCCTAACCCTCCACTACGACCGCCCCCAAGCTGGCCATCGCTACGACCAACTGTGGCTGTGGAGCTGGCCTCCCTCTTTGGATCACCTCAAGTGGCTGCTCTACTGCACCCCTAGCGACGCGCTGCTCGTTGTCCTGCACCACCAGGCGGTGCCTCTGCCCTCCGCCGCTGTCTTACAACGGCAATTGCGCCACTACCTGCAAAACCAAGCCCAGGTGGATCTGTTACGCTTGGCCCAACAATGGTGGCTGTCGCCAGCACTGTTGGTGGCGGGCCTGCGCTCCCTGGGGTATGCCTGTCCGGAGTTTGGCCCGACAGGATCTTTAGAAGAGGAGCTGGAGGCCCAACGGGCCTGGTACCGCAGCTCCTGGCAACAGGTGGCTGCCCTGCTGCAGGGATCCCGTCCGCAATAGACCCTTTGCTTCCCGCCAGCCTATGGGGATTAAACTGCTCCTCGGCTCCGACTACCACGGCAGCAACCGGCTGATCCAGCAGGCCCTTGACCATCTGCCCCAGGTGGATGCCTACATCAACTGCGGCGACTTCTGCTCCAAGGCTGGCAAGCCCTCCCTCAACGCCACCCAAGGCTTTTACCCAACAGCCGAAGCTGAGGTCATCCAGTTGCAATCTTTCCTGGCGGCAGTAGACGGCCTGGGCAAGCCCTGGCTCTTTTTGCCCGGCAACCACGACCCAGCCGCTGCCGTGTTGGATGCCCTAGCTGGCAGGTGGGGACGGGCCATCACCCAGTCTTGTTACTTTGAGTGGCTAGGGCTGCAAGTGTTGGCGGTGCCCTGGACTCCCCCTTGCGGCTGGAGCTGGACCCTTACCCGCAGCCATCTGCAGGAGCTGCTTACCCTCTACAGCCAGCCTCCTCGCCCCATTGACCTGCTGCTTAGCCACGCGCCGCCGCGGGGCCTGTTGGACGAAGGCGGCAAATGGTACCACCGCCGCATGCCCACCCTGCGCCCCCTGTTGGATCACCTACAGCCGCGCTACTACATCTGCGGCCACATGCACTGGGACGGGGGAAAGGTGGAACGCTGCGGCTCCACCCTGGTGATCAACACGGCCTTGCACAACATGGTTCTGGAAATCCACTGAGGACCTGGGCAGCCCTCTGCTGTCTGCTTTCTTCCGCTAAGATACCTGTGTTTCCCGCGATCCCCAGCCTATGGCCCGCCCCTTGATCTTGGCCAGCAGCAACCCTGGTAAATGGCGGGAGTTCAACACCTTCTTCCAGGCCCATGCTCCCAGCTGGGATCTGCGTCCCCTGCCGGCGGCGATAGAAGTGGAAGAAAGCGGCAGCACCTTTGTCGAAAATGCCCTTCTCAAGGCCAAGGCTGTAGCAGCCGCTCTGGGGGAGTGGGCCATTGCCGATGACTCTGGGCTGGCGGTGGCAGCCCTTGGCGGCGCCCCGGGGATCCATTCGGCCCGCTATGCCCCTGACGATGCCGCCCGCATTGCGCGGCTGCTGCGGGAGATGGAAGGGATCCCCAACCGCCAAGCCAGCTTTCACTGCGCCATTGCTGTGGTGGATCCCCAGG
This sequence comes from Synechococcus sp. H60.2, assembly GCF_047462315.1. Lineage (NCBI taxonomy): Bacteria > Bacillati > Cyanobacteriota > Cyanophyceae > Synechococcales > Synechococcaceae > Synechococcus > Synechococcus sp. H60.2. The sequence goes on from NZ_JANSIZ010000001.1 coordinate 68,184, forward strand.
GGCAGGTGCGGGCCTTGGTGGAGGGCATCTGCCACGGGGAGATCCTGGCTCAGCCCCGGGGAGCAGGAGGATTTGGCTATGACCCGCTCTTTTGGGTGCCGGAGGTGGGGCTGACCTTTGCCGAGATGAGCCCGGCGCAAAAGGAAGCCGTCAGCCACCGCGGCCAGGCCCTGAGGGCCTTGAAAGAACAGCTCCTGATCTTGGAGCGCAGTCTAGGCTAGCTTGGAGGTACGGCGGCATTTGTCCACGACAAGAGCCCGAGATCACGGCAGCAACCTGGGCCAGAAAAGGCTGCACAATGCCGCTGAGGGGATCCCTTGAACCCCAAGGCTGCAGCTCTGTGGATCCTACCTGCCAAAAGGTTTCCTCGGTACAGGAAGATGGGAATGCCAGTTTTGCGTTGGGAGCCTGAAGAATGACCTTCTCTGAGGAGCGCGATCCAAACCGTTTTCCAGACTCAACGGCTGCTGCCGGTGAGGGAAGCCGCGGCCAAGCTCCCAGCAGCTCAGAGTCCCAAGGCCGGCGTTCCCCGCCCCCCTTGCCGGAGGACAGTTCTGCCCCCTCCGCTGGCGGTGCCCAAGACTGGCTAGAGGATGAGGAGAGGCAAAACAATGGGAAGGCGTCTTCTGCTCGTCTCTCTGGGCGCGCCCTGCAAGCGGAGGATGCCAGGAGAGAACAGAGGGCTAGCTCAGCCCGAGAAGCTGCCGCCGGATCTTCGCGGGGTGAGGAGACAGAGTCCTCTCGGCCCCGGGCCAGGCGTGCCGGACAAGCCTTGGTTCCCCGGCGCTCTATCTCCAGCAACTGGGGCTACGACGGATCGGCCCGCTCTTCCGCCTATGCCGGCTCCTCCCGGTCTGCAACTTACGGCTACACCGCCGGCTCCGGGGGCAGTGGGGGATATGGAGGTGGAGGGCGCAGCAGCAGCTCCTCAGGGGAAGTCTCCTCTTCGGATCTGACAATCTTGCTGGTGGTGGCCCTGCTGGCTTTCTTTGGTGGGTTTGCCATCCGCAACCTCTTCGCGGAGTCGGGCGGCTTTGACGATGAGCGTCCCATCCGCGCGGCCAACGTGCCGGCGGCCTTCCGGGACTTTTGCTTTGCCTACAACGGCACGGCTTCCTTTACCGTGGTGCAACTGACCAGCGTTTCCGCCCTCACCATGGCCTCGGTGCCCATTTACAAGATGGACACCTGCACCATCCCCGTCAGCCAAACCGCCAACGCCCTGCAGGCCTTGGGCATCCGTGGCCGAGCCAACACCTTAGGCCCGCAACTGGGCGGATCCAACCTCACCCTCATCCAGCTCCCCTTGGCCAGCGGCTTGGCCCGCGCCATCTACAACCAGTTTCCTAGCTTGGCCAGTCAGGGTAATGAGGCCCAGGTTCTCTCCCAGCTGGAAACCACCATCAACGACGCCCTGCGCTCCAACGTGGAGGGGCTGGCCCTGCAAGGCCTGGAGCCTACCAACATCCCCGACGTGTACGTGGTGATCCCGGGCCACTCCTTCAATTTGCAGCCTCAACTCAACCTGCGCTAGCCATGCCCCTCAAACAATCCTTTGACACACTCTCCTGGGCGAGGACGTGTTCATCACCTTAGAAGGTGGAGAAGGAGCGGGCAAAACCACTCAGCAGTCCCTTTTGGCCGAGCAGCTTCAACAAGAGGGCTATGCTTGCCTGTGTACCCGCGAGCCAGGGGGCACAGCACTGGGAAAGGTGCTGCGGGAGCTGCTGTTGCACGGGGATCCCATAACGCCGCTGGCTGAGCTGCTCCTGTACGCGGCGGATCGGGCTGAACACGTGCAAAGATGCCTCCTTCCCGCCCTGGCGGCAGGGCAGGTGGTGCTCTGTGACCGCTTCACCGACTCTACCCTGGCCTACCAGGGGTATGGTCGCGGGCTGGACCTGGAGAAGATCCGCCAGCTCAACCACTTGGCTACCGGCGGGCTGCAGCCGCACCTTACCCTGTGGTTGGATCTCCCCCCTGAGGTGGGGCTGGCGCGTTCGCGTCAGCGTCGCGTAGCGATTACCCGTTCCCTACAGTCAGAGGCCGACAAACTCGAGCGAGAACACCTGGAGTTTCACCGCCGAGTTTACCGTGGATTTCAGGCTCTAGCCGCCGAGTTCCCGCAGCGGATTGTCCGCATCGACGCCATGGGATCCCCGGCAGAGGTGGCCACCCGCATCTGGGCAGCGGTCAGGCCCCGCCTACCAAAGGCTCCGCCCTGCTAGCTCGAAGGGCGGTCTCAACCGTTTCCCTGGCCATACCCTGCTCAGAGGTTAAGATTAGGTTAAAAAAGAAGAGGGCGCGGGTGACCTCAGGGTAAGGTAAGCAGGCTATGCAGGGAAAGCCTTCTGCCCTTTTTAGGCCCCGTTTTGAGAGGTAGAGGAGATTTGCCGTGAATGCCATTGCTGCTGAGCAGAAAAGCGAGCACTCGATCCTGCTGGCGTCTTCCCCTTCACCCACCGTGGCCGCTTGGGCTCACCAACTATTGAGCCAGCAATGGCAGCGGCTGCAGAAGCACGTGGGGCGGGTTCTCAACCAACACCCCGACGCAGCAGAATCCCTCCATCAAATCCGAGTGGGCCTGCGCCGCATCGGCACCTGGGTGGAGGTGTTTCAGGGATCCGTGCGCCTGCCCAAGCCGCTCAAGCCCAAACGTCTGCAAAAGTTGACCAGAACCCTGGGCCAGCAGCGGGATTTGGACGTGTTGCTGGAAATCCTCCAAGAGCCCTATTGGCAGGGGATCCCAGCAGCCGAGCTGGAGGAGCTGGAGGAAGACCTGCGGCAGCGTCAGGCCCAAGCCGAGAAACGTTCCCGCCGCATTTTGGAAGATGCAAACTTCCAAGAGTTTCAGGCAGCCTGCGCGGAGTGGCTGGAGCACCCCCGCTACCGGCCTGCGGCCCAGCTTCCCCTCCAGGAGAGCTTGCCTCACCTGTTGGCTCCTTTGCTGGCCGCCTGGTTCCTGCAGCCGGGCTGGCGGATCCCGTCTTTTCCCGAGACAGAATCTCAGGCCAAACAGCTACACGATCTGCGCAAAGCCACCAAACGCCTGCGCTACCAGGTGGAGTTTTTCGCCCCCTTTTACGGGGAAACTGTGCAGGAGTGGATCAAAACTCTGAAAGGCCTACAGGAGCAACTGGGCCGCTTCAACGATTTACAGGTTTTGCAGGCCAAGTTGCCCGCCGACTCGGCCCTACAGCCTAGGTTACGTGAGCAACAAGAGCTGGCTTTGCAGGATTGGCCGTTGCAGCAACAGCGCTACCGCAACCCTGCCGAGCAGCAGCGGCTATATCAACTGCTATTCTCGGCTGGGGAAAGCAGCAACGGGGAAGCCCAGGTGGTAGGCTAGGGCGTAGGGTTGGACAAGCCTGCTCTAGGTCTAGGGGAGGGACAGCGGTGAGCTCCGCTTTTGCCTCAGGGCTAGAGGGAAGTCGGCTATTGTCTAAGTCTTTCCCAGAGCAGGAACTCCAGCCCCTTCACTGCTGCTCCTGCCCCTCCTGCCTATGAAAAAGGGAATTGCCACGGCCATCGCTTTGCTTTGCTGTTTGCTGCTCCTGCTTTTCTTCTGGCCCCTGAGAACGACTGCCCAAAAACAAACCCTTCAACTCTACATCTGGTCGGAATACATTGACCCGGCCATTCTCACTGCCTTCGAGAAAGCCACCAACAGCCGCGTGGTGGTGAGTGTGTACGAGTCCAACGAGGACATGATCGCCAAGCTGCGGGGGGGCGGCGTGAGCCAGTACGACGTCGTTGTGCCCACGGACTACGTTGTGCCCAACATGGTGGAGCTGGGCCTGCTGCAGCCTCTCAACAAAGCCCTGATTCCCAATCTCCGCAACTTGGGGGAGAAGTTTGTCGGCTTGCCCTTTGACCCAGAAAACACCTACACAGTTCCCTACCAGTGGGGCACCACCGGCATCGGCTACCGCAAAGACCGCCTGCCGGAAAACTTTGAGCGCTCCTGGGGTCTGATTTTCGACCCGCAGCAGCAGTACGGCCCCTTTGTGATGATCGATGAGATGCGCTCCATGATTGCCGCGGCGGCCCTCTACCTCGGCTTCGATATCAACACCACTGTTCGCTCCGAACTGCAGCAGATCCAGCAGCTTCTCATCGACACCAAACGCCGCAGCGCCGGCCTCATTGGCGGGGTGGGCGGCAAAAATCAATTGGTCTCCGGAACAGCCAACGTGGCGGTTGTCTACAGCGGCGATGCCCTGCAAGCTGCTGAGGAAAATCCCAACATTGGCTACTTTGTCCCTCGCGAGGGCGCTCACATCTGGCTAGATGTGATGGCCATCCCGGCCAAAGCTCCTAACCCGGAGCTGGCCAACCGCTTCATCAACTTCCTTCTGGAGCCGGAAATTGGCGCCCAACTGAGCAACTACAACCGCTTTGCCACCCCCAATGCTGCCGCCCTGCCTAAGATTAACCCGCAGGATCGCCAAAACCCAGCTATCTATCCCGATGAGGCAACCTTTGCTAGGCTGCAGTACCTCAAAGTGCTGTCGCAGGAGGAGCTCCGTCTCGTAGACGCTGTCTGGACTGCTGTCAAAAGCAGCTAGGGATCCTTGTCGACCTCGCCTTGTTAGCTCTCGACACAAAACTTGACACTTTTTAATATCTGAGCCACATTGGAGATGTCACCCCTTGATGGAGTTGCAACCATGGAAAACCAAGAAGCTAAGTTTGGCTTTACCACCTTCGCCGAAAAATGGAATGGCCGTCTGGCAATGTTGGGCTTTGTGATTGGCGTTTTGACCGAGCTGCTTACGGGCCAAGGCATCCTCTCTCAAATTGGCCTGATGTGATCCCAGCCCGCCTGATTGGGTAGAAGCACTAGCTAGACACCTTTTTGCCCGGCTGTCCCCTTGCAGCTTGCTCAAGCAGCCGGGCTTTTGCTGCGGTTCCGAGCCAGAGCGAAGCCAAACAGCCGCGCCAATTTGTTCCTCCTACCTCCAACGGTTCGCCGCTTGATCCCCATCTCCTTTTGGGAGAGGGGCTGGGGGTGAGGGCGACAAGTCTGGGATTGCCCTAGCCTTCCAATTCCTGCAGGTACTGGCAAATGTCGGCCAAGATGCGCTCCAGCTCCTCCAGGCCCTGGGAAGCGCTTGCCCATTTTGGGTCATCAGCCGGGGATCCCGGCTGCGCCAGTTGCACCCCCAGGTGTTCTAGCTCGCGGGCTACTTGACAAAAGGCATTGGCTCCCACGTTGGCGCTAGCTCCCTTGAGGCGGTGGGCAATTTTCCTCAAGTCTTCGGCATTACCCGCTGCAAGAGCTTGGCGCAGCCGCGGCAACTGGTCCTGGCCATCTTGGACAAACACCTGCAGCAGCTCCCGCTGAAACTGGCGGTCACCTCCCGTAACCCGCTCCAAGTAGGCGGCGTCGATGGGGTAGGGCAGCGTGGGAGCAGGGTCACCGCCGGCAGCTTCAGGAGAAGGCGGATCGGACGAAGCCGCCCCGTTGGCTGCTCCTGCTGCGGAAGGGGCGATCCTTTGGCTCCAGTGGTTGAGCACTTTTTCCAGATCCTCCTTTAGCACCGGCTTACTGAGATAGTCGTCCATGCCCGCTTGCAGACAGCGCTCCCGATCCTCCTGCATGGCGTTGGCCGTGATGGCAATCACCACGGTGCGGTGGCCGGATCCCCGCTCCTGCTGGCGCAGGCGGCGGGTGGCCTCGTAGCCATCCATCACCGGCATCTGGCAATCCATGAGGATGAGGTCGTACTTGACTTGCTGCAGCAAATCCAGCACCTCCTGGCCGTTGGCCACTACATCCGCCAGGTAGCCCAAGCTCTGCAGCTGGCGCAGGGCCACCTTCTGGTTGACGGGGTTGTCCTCGGCCAAGAGGATGCGCAGGGGTTGCTGGGGGCGGCTGGCCGAGGGCGCACTCTGCGAAAGGGGTGGGCCCATGCCCAGCAGCGCGGTGGCCAGGCCGGAAGACTTGCCCAGGGCCATGATCAGAGCTTCTTGCAATCGCGTTTGCTTGACCGGCTTGGTTAGGTAGGCAGCAAAGCCAATCTCGGCGGCGCGGCGGGAGTGCTCCCCCAACCCCAGCGAGGTCATCATCACCAGTTGCGTCGGGGACAGTTCGGGATCCGCCTTGATCCAGCGGCCCAGGGTTTCCCCATCCACCTCCGGCATCTGCATGTCCAAAACCGCCAAGGGGAAGGGGATCCCTTCCCGCACGGCCTGGCGCAGTTTGTCCAGAGCTTGGTAGGCATTTTCGGCTTCTTCCACCACCATGCCCCAAGCGGTGGCCTGGCAGCGGACGATCTTGCGGTTGGTGGCGTTGTCGTCCACCACCAACAGCCGCTTGCCCTGGAGATTGACAGGGATGCGGGCAGGGTGCTGGGAGATTTGTCGGGCGTAGGGTTGTCTTTCCAGGGTAAGCTCGAGGCTGAAGGTGCTGCCGCGGCCCACCTCGCTCTCTAGGAAGATCTTGCCCCCCATCAGCTCTGTCAGTTGCTTGCAAATGGCTAGGCCCAGCCCTGTGCCCCCGTACTTGCGGGTGGTAGAAGCATCCACTTGGGTGAAGGGCTGAAACAGCTTGGCTTGCGCTTCCTTGGGGATCCCGATCCCTGTATCCCTTACCGAGAGCCGCAGTTGGACATGGGTGGCCGTTTTTTGCAGCAGCTCGGCCTGGATGACCACCTCCCCTTGATGGGTGAACTTGATGGCGTTGCTCACCAAGTTGTTGAGGATTTGGCGCAGACGCGACGCATCCCCCCGCAGATAGCGGGGCACTTCCGGCGGCATGAGCACCGCCAGCTCCAGGCCCTTGGCGTGGGCAGTGGGGGCAAAGAGATCCGCCACCTCCTCCAAACAGGCCCTCAGGTCGAAGTCCAGGATCTCCAGCTCCATCTCCCCGGCTTCCAGCTTGGAGAAGTCCAGGATGTCGTTGATGAGGGTCAGCAGGGCATCGCCGCTGATGCGGATGGTCTCGACAAAGTCCCGCTGCTCGGGGGTCAGGGGCGTCTCCAGCAACAAGCCCGTCATCCCCAGCACCGCGTTCATGGGGGTGCGGATCTCGTGGCTCATGGTGGCCAAGAAGCTGCTTTTGGCCTGAGAAGCCTGCTCTGCCGCTTTGCGGGCTTGTTCTAGCTCAAGGCTGCGCTGGCGCTCCCGCTCCAGGAGCTCTGCCTGGGTGAGGGCAATGCCGATTTGGTTGGCCAGTTGTACCAGCAGCTCGATCTCAAACGGCTGCCACTGGCGGGGTGCAGAACACTGGTGGGCCAACAACAGCCCCCATAGCCGCTGCTCCATGAAGAGGGGCACCACCAGGTTGGCCTTCACCTGCATTGTTTGCAGCAGCTCCAGGTAGCAGGGCTCCAGCCCTTCGGCCTCCACGTCGCTGATGGCGCGAACCCGGCCCTGGCTGTAGAGCTCAGCGTATTTTTCCTGAAAACAGGGATCCTCAATCACCTCGCCCAAAAGGGAAGGGATGCCGGGCTGGGTTTTCTCGTTGGAGATGATCCCGGATCCATCCGGCTGGAAGCGGTAGACCAAAACGCGATCCGCCCTGAGCAGGGCTTGGATCTCCGTTACTGCCGTTTCCAGGATCTCGGCAATATCCAGCGATTGGCGGATCTTTAAGCTGAGATCGGCCAGCAGTTGGGCCCGCCGGCTCTGCCGCTCCAGCTCCTCGGCAGCTTTTTTGCGCTCGGTGATGTTGCGGAAAATGCCCCGCGTGGAGACCATCACCCCATCTTCAAGGCGGCAGTTAACACTTCCCTCCACCCAGATGGTTTCGCCCTTGGCAGTCACAAAGGCCGTCTCCACCTTGTCCAGAGGTTGGCCAGCCAAAAGCTTCTGGAAAGCGACCTGGCAGTGCTCTCGATAGTCGGGGTGGATGATGTCGAAAACCCTCATTTGGTGGATTTGAGCTTCGTCGTAGCCCAGGGTCTCTTTCCAGGCGCGGTTGACGTAGAGAAAGTACCCTTCGGCATCGACAGCCTGAATGAGATCGCTGGCATTTTCAAAGAGATCCCGGTAGCGTTCTTCGCTTTCTTTGAGAGCCAGCTCCGCCAGCTTGCGCTCGGTGATGTCGATGCCGGTGCCGATGATAAACTCCACCTCGCCCTCGGCGTTGACCAGGGCGGTGTTGGTCCAAGCAATGAGCCGCAGCGCCCCCTGCTTGGTGCGCCAGAAGTTTTCATGGCGGTTTAAGAAAAGGGAGCGACTGCCCTTAAGTTGTTGAAAAGCTTGCTCCACGCCGGCCATCTCCTCCGCCGGGATCAAGCCCAAGTCCCAGAGCAGTTGGCCCTTGACTTCTGCCAGCGAATAGCCAGAAAGCTGCTCGGCAGCGCGGTTAAAGCGCAGGATGCGCCCCTTGGGATCCATGACCACCACCACAGCGCCTGCCGTGTCGAGGATGGCGCTGGTAAAGTCCCGCTCCTGCTTGAGGAAGGTTTCCGCCCGCTCCCGCTCGGCAGTTTCGCGGCGAATGAGGGCATAAACTGCGGCCAACAGCAAGTAGGTAAAAGCCAGCCCCCCCAGCAGGATGGCATTGGTTCTAACCCAAGCAAGCTGGAACTGCTCGCTGCGCTGCTGCAACAGAAGCCGCTCTTGCTCCTGGATCGCCTCCACTAGGTTGGCGATCCGCTCCATCAACCTTTGCCCTTCGCCCTTCTTCAAGGCTTCTTGAACAGCGGCCAGCCCCTCTTGATCCCGGAGCCGGATAAGATCTTGGGCAAGGTTCAGACGCTGTTCCAAAAGCAGCTCCAGCCACTTCAGGCGCCCTTGCTGGAGAGGGTTGTCGGCTGTCAACTCTTGCAGCCGGCTGAGGCGAGTGGGAATGGCCTCAAGGCTGGCCTTGTACTCGTCGAGGTAGCGAGTCTCGTTGGTCAAAAGGTAACCCCGTTTACCTGCCTCGGCAGCACGGATCTCTGAGAGCAATCCTTCCAGGTTCTGGATCACTTCCAGGGTATCGGCCACTTGCTCCGTCAGTTGGGGCAGGCGACTGGCGTTGCGCTGGGCAGAGTAGGCGATCCCGCCCAAGATCAGGGCAGCCAGGCCCAGGCCAGCACTGACCTTGAGGAGAAAGCGGTTTTTGCGAGCAGGCTTGCTCTCGCCAGCTTTGGGAAGCAAGGGAGCCTTGGCCAACTCCCGCAAGGTGCGGCGCAGCTCCAGTTGGGCTGTCACCTGATGGGCCAGGGCCTTGAGCTGCTCCAATTGCTCCGGGCTGAGCTGGCGGGGTTGGTAGTCCACCACGCAGAGGGTACCCAGCGCCTGCCCTTCCGGCGTTACCAAGGGCACACCGGCGTAAAAGCGAATATGCGGCTCTTGGGTTACAAAAGGGTTGTCGGCAAAGCGCGGATCCTGGGTGGCATCCGGCACCACCAGCGGCTCTTTGGGCGAGAGAATGGCGTGGGCACAGAAGGCCACATCCCGCGGCGTTTCCTCGATACCCTCAATGCCGAACTTGGCCTTAAACCACTGGCGATGCTCGTCAATAAGAGTTACTAGCGAAATGGGCGTGCCGCAGATGTAAGCAGCAAGCCGGACGATCTCGTCAAAGGCAGTTTCAGGGGCTGTATCGAGAACTTGATACTCTCGTAGGGCAGCCAGCCGCTCTTCTTCGTTAGGGGGAAGGGGAGCCTTGGGCATGGGTCAAGCTGGAGAGACGGGATCCCGCGCTGCCGTGGGTGAACCTCAGCAGCCTGGTAAAAGAGACAACCCCAGCATAACTCCCCGACCGCCTTGCCGAAATCCTCAAGGATCTATGCCCCCAAACGAACCAAGCGGGAGCCGTACTGCCTGCCTTGGGGGAGATGCCCTTGTTTTCATAGAAAGCCAGCGTGATCTCAGGGACTTGGCTTTCAAGAAGCTATACAGATACACGTAAAGGCAAGAAAATCTCGACGACCCTCGCTTAACACATTTAGCATTTAGTTTTACTTATCTTAAAAATAAGCAGGTTCTAGTACTTTTAAGTTGAAACTTTCCAATTAGAGACTTATGATGGTCGGACAGACTTCAGGATCAGGCTTTTGGGGATAGGGCAGTCTTATGAACAAGCTTCAAGACAGTCTGGTGAAGGCTCTCACCATTGACGGAGCACTGGGCGTGGCTTTGGGGGACTGGAAGACCGGAATGTGTCTGGGGTTTAAGGGCACCAACAGCCCTGCCTTTCCCGAAGCTAATCTGGAGTTGGCCATTGCCGGAAACACAGAGGTGATCCGCGCCAAGATGCGAGTTGCAGAGTCTCTTAAGTTCACCGACAGAATCGAAGAGATACTTATTATTCTGGAGACTCAGTATCACCTGATGTATCTACTTAAGCACATACCTGGGCTATTTTTCTATCTGGCTTTGGATCGAGAGAAAGGCAACTTGGCTCTTGCTCGTATCAAGCTCTCCCAAATCGAAAAAGAGCTGACTCTCTAAAAGTTACGGCCTTTTCCGGCCTCACAGGAGTTGCGCAGCCAAGCAAGATTCTTTTAGGGCTTGCTCTACGTTGAGGTGATGGAGTAGTTAGCAACCAAGCCAAAAGAATGCGGAACCGGGGACTTGAACCCCGATGGCATTGCTGCCACTAGAACCTGAATCTAGCGCGTCTACCATTCCGCCAGTTCCGCGGCGATCTATAAGAATGCCCAAGAAAGGGGATCCCTGTCAAGGGCTGGGGGGTTTTAGAAGGGGATCCGACTCTTATGCTAAGCTCGGCTGCGCACGCAGTGGATCCAGAGCGCTAACCTTGGCGGCTTTTACTTTTGTTTGCGAGGGCACCTGCCCCAACACGCAGGCACGGGCGGGTTATTTCATTACCCCCCACGGCGAGATCCCAACCCCCTGCTTTATGCCGGTGGGAACGCTGGCCAATGTGAAAACCCTCACGCCTGCTCAACTCAAGGAAACCGGCGCCCACATTATCCTCAGCAACACCTATCACCTGCACCTACAGCCCGGCGAAGAGATCATTCAAGGGGCGGGGGGCCTGCACCGCTTCATGGGCTGGCCAGGCCCCATCCTCACGGATTCAGGCGGCTTTCAAGTTTTTAGCCTCAGCGCCATCCGCCAAATCGACGAGGAAGGGGTAACGTTTCGCTCGCCTTACGATGGGCGAATTATTCACTTCACTCCTGAGCTCTCCATCCAGATCCAAAATGCTTTGGGGGCAGACATCATCATGGCTTTTGACGAGTGTCCGCCCTATCCTGCCAGCCCTGAGGCGGTGGCAGCAGCGGTGCGGCGGACTACTCAATGGCTGAAGCGCTGCGTGGAAGCCCACCGCCGCTCCGATCAGGCTTTGTTTGGCATTGTTCAGGGGGGGGTTTACCCGGAGCTGCGTCGGCAGGCAGCGGAAGAAGTCTGTCGGCTGGATCTACCCGGCTATGCCATCGGCGGCGTCAGCGTAGGAGAGCCGGTGGAGCTAATGCACGCGGTGGTGCGACAAACAGCCCCCCTCTTGCCAGCCGATCGCCCCCGTTATCTCATGGGGGTGGGCACCTATGCCGAGATGCGGGCGGCAGTGGCTGCCGGCGTGGACTTGTTTGACTGTGTCATTCCCACGCGCTATGCCCGCCACGGCACCGTGATCAGCCGCGGCCAACGCTGGAACATCAAGAATGCCGAACACCGCCGCAGCCTGGATCCCATCGATCCTGAGTGCCCTTGCTACACCTGCCGCCACTTCAGCCGCGCCTATTTGTGCCACCTCATCCGCGCCCAAGAGATCCTGGGCTACACTCTGCTTTCCATCCACAACATCACGGAGCTCGTGCGCTACACCCAAAGAATGCGCCAGGCCATTCTGGAAGGCAAATTTCACGAGAACTGGGATCCGTGGCGCGAGGGCTGAGCCTCCTCGGGGAGCTTCGTTAACATCAGTAAACATTCGTAGGTTAGGCTTCCTAATCGCTACAATAAGGGGATAACCTAGTCTTAACCTCAGAGGAGAGCATGGCTGTCCGCACCCTGCAAAGTGTAATTGAGCAGCATATTGCTGGACTCCCTGGCCTCATTGCCGTCTTGATAGGGCGGGTCACTGACGGTGCCACAGTAGCCAAAGTAACCTATGCCAGCGACTCCCAAGAGGAGCAAGCCCTAGAACGTTTAGGCACCTACGCCGGCGACTTGTTGCAGGCCAATAGCCGCCTTTGTCAAACCGTTAGCCCCGGCCAAGAGGCGGACTACCTTTTGGCAGGTACTCCGGCGTTGCGGGTTGTCATCAAAGCCTTTCCCAAAAGCCCCTACTTTGTTTTGTTTCTGACCCGTTCCATCACCGACCTCAAGGCGATTTCAGACCGGATTAAGGCCATCCTCATCGACGGCAAACCACTGCTGCCCCCTGTTCAAGACGACACTCTATCCACTGCTCAGGCTTTGATTAGCTACACCAAGCGCTACGCTCCGGATCCCAACTTTGTCATGCTGCGCTTGTCTCTGAAAACGGGCATTGACCGCAACCGCCTTGAAAAAGGCACCCTGAACCGACAGGAGCTGCGCATTCTCTACAAAGCGGTGGCCGATCTTTTGGGCAGAGAACATCTGCCGATTGCCTTGCCTAGCTAAAGGCTAAAGTTGTGGGAGTTGTTAACTGTTGTCCCTTCCTATCCCCTCGAGATCAGGCCATCTATGTTGGAGCATTTACGCCTTGACCGCGCTCGCAAGCTGCTCTCTCTCTTTGGCGAGCCGGTGATTTTCCACTGCCACCACTACAACCTATTTCTGCAGCAGACCATTGAGGATCCCGACTGGATCGATGGGGTGAGCATCCTGCGTACGGCAGCTCAGGAGATTTTCTACAGCTTGCTCCAGGGCGCTTTTAAAACCTTGGGAGTGCAGCAGGCAGCGGAGCGGCTGGCGGTGGCGTGCCAGTTATTCGGCTTTCTCGGCTTGGGGCGACTGGAGCTGCAGGCCAGCCCCAGCGGCGGCGAAGCCCAGCTCACCCACTCCCACTACGCAGAAGGCTGGCTGAGCAAGTACGGGGATCAGGCTAACCGCACTCGTCCCATCGATCATCTAGCCGTGGGCTATGTGGCAGCGGCGCTGGATGCCACTTTTGGCGAGCTGGGCAGCTACACAGCAGAGGAAACGGAGTGCATGGCGGTTACGCGCAAGGATCGCTGCCTGATCCAGGCTACTCGGCTGCCACGGCCTCAGACTTTGGTTCCTAGCCCCGGCATGGGCAAGCTCATTGAACGTCCAGCCGATCTGCCCAAGCCGATAACAGCGGTGGACTATGACGCGGTCAACGAAGCTCTGTGGAGCCTGCCTTTGGCAGGAGATGAACGGGGGCAGATTCGCGCCTTCAACGTGCTGCTCACGCGCATGCCTGCCAATTACTACAACCGCATCCAGTACCGCTTTTTGGAAGAGCTGAAAGCAGTGCAACCCGGTCTGCAGCAGGTGGCAGAGGATCTAATTCGCGAATCGGGCCATGTCTGTGTCTTCTACACCTTGGGCAACATCATGGAGTCGCTGGAGTGGGAAACCCTTGTGGGGCCAATGCTGGAAAAGGATACCGACTGGATCCACGGGGCCTATGCCGTAACCAGCAGCTTGGGGTTCGGTCGTTGGCAGGCTTTGGAGGTGGTGAGCGATCATTCCTGCCGGGTGGCTATTGACGGCAACTACGAGACCAACTACTTTTTGGCTTCCTACCCACGGGCAGACTATCCGAGCTGCTATTTTGCCCAAGGGGCGGTGCCGGCGCTGATGAACCTGGTTTACAACGGCAACATTCAGCAGAAGCCGATTCTGGATCAAGTCTTCTACAACCGCCTCTTCCAGCGGGGTGGGCTGTTTTACGGGAAGGAGACCAAAGCCAGAGAGAAAGGGGATCCCTGGTGTGAGTTCTACGCCGAGCGGATTTAGGGATCCATGCAGGTGCGCATCCTGAGGCGGCGAGAGTGTGGAAGGGGCTGGGCCACAGACCTGCTGCTGCCGCGCTGCCTGAGCTGGCCGGAGGTGGAAGAGCTGGCGCAGGAGATAGGGGCCACCTGCCGCTGCTTTCAAAAACAGCTGGTGTGGTTGGATCTGCCGGCAGGGCGAATTACCGCTTCCTTGCGGGTGCCTCGCCTAACTTTGCGGCTCTACGACGCCGCTGTGGAAGCCCAGATCCTGGAGCAGCTGCGCCGCTGGCTCGACTCGGCTGCTGCGACGGAGGAGGCGGCTTTAGGCCAAAGCAGTAGCCAACCTGGCGCACAGTGTGAATGAGGCGGGGTTGGTGCGGATTCCCCTCTAGTTTTTTGCGTAGGGAGAGGATGTGGGTATCGACGGTGCGGGGGTTGGCGGTGGAATCGGGCCAAGCCCGCTCCAGCAGCTCTTGCCGCGAGAGAGGATCCCCATCGGCCTGGATCAGCACCATCAGTAGGCTAAACTCCTGCGGGGTGAGGTCGATGCCTTGACCGGCCAGGGTGACGCGCCGCTGCACCAGATCGATTTTCAGATCCCCATACTGCAGGAAGGTGGGGGGAAGGCTGCGCCACAGCCGACGGGTCAGGGCCTGAATGTGGGCATCCAGAAGGGGCAGGCTAAGGGGCTTGGTGAGGTAGTCGTCTGCGCCTGCCTCCAGCCCAGCGATGATGTCGGCTTCGGATCCCCGTTGGGAGAGGAGCAAAATCAACACATCGCAATGGCGATGCGCCCAGCGGCATAGTTGGAGCCCGGCACGGCTGGACAGCTCCGCATCCAAAATCAAGAGGTGGACAGGCTGCTGTTGCAGCAGGGTTTTGGCCTGGCGAATGGTCTCCGCTTCCCAAACCCGGTGCTGCGCCTGTTGCAGATGCCAACCCAGCAAGCTGCGCAGATGAGGGTTGCCTTCTGCCAGCAAGATGTGCAAAGGTTGCATGGCTACTAGGTTGGATCCCGCCCTCATCATAGACAGCGGGCCACCTTCGGACAATGTGGTTCGCCCGCTACCGGTTGGACAACCCTCTATCCAGACCATGGCCGATTCTCCATCCCCTATCTCCGAACGTAAGCAGGATCACCTAGACATTGTTTTGCAGCAGGACGTCAACGCCAAAGGGATCCGCACCGGCTTTGAGCGCTTTTTCTTCGAGCATGTGGCGTTGCCGGAGCTGCTGCTGCCGGAGATCGATCTCAGTTGCCAGTTTCTGGGAAAGCGCCTGCAGGCCCCTCTGCTGATTAGCAGCATGACCGGGGGGACAGACACTGCCCAGGAGTTGAACCTGTACCTGGCGGCTGCCGCTCAAGAGCTGGGCATTGCCATGGGGGTGGGATCCCAGCGGGCAGCTCTAGAACACCCGGAGCTGGCCCGGACTTACCAGGTGCGGCAAGTAGCTCCGGATATTCTGCTTTTGGCCAACCTGGGCGCTGTGCAGCTCAACTACGGCTATGGGCTGGAGCAGGCGCGGCGGGCGGTGGAGATGATCGAGGCAGATGCGCTGATTTTGCACCTCAACCCACTGCAGGAGGCGGTTCAGCCCCAGGGGGATCGCGATTGGCGCAACCTCTATTGCCGCATCGAGCAGTTGGTGAACCAGTTGCCGGTGCCAGTGCTGGTCAAGGAAGTGGGCAATGGTCTCAGCGCCCAAGTAGCCCGACGGCTGGCCGAGTGTGGTGTGTCCGCCCTGGATGTGGCCGGGGCAGGGGGGACGAGCTGGAGCGAGGTGGAAGCCCATCGCCAAAGGGATCCCCTCAAGAAACGCATTGCCCACAGCTTCCGGGACTGGGGGATCCCGACAGCCTTGGCTCTGCTGGAAATCCGCCGCTTCCTGCCCAACCTGCCTCTGGTGGCCAGCGGCGGCATCCGCACTGGCATCGATGCAGCCAAAGCCATCCGCTTGGGGGCCGATGTGGTCGGCATGGCCGCTCCCGCTCTCCACGCCGTCTTCCAAGGGCGGGCCCAGGCGGTGGTGGACAGCTTCCGGGCCGTAATCGAGGAGCTGAGGATCGCCGCTTTTTGCACCGGATCAGCCAACTTGGCGCAGCTACGGCAAGCGGCTTTGCGCTGGCAAGATACCTGGGATCCGCTGCCCCCTGTCGGGGAAAGGGGTTGAAATCAAATTCCCAGCACCTGCCACAAGCTCACCTCCAGCCCTAGGGCGGCCAGATGGTAGGGCCACTGCAAACTGCGGCGGGCAATTTTGCCGGTGAGGGCCCACGACAGGAGCAAAGCCAGGATCAGGGTGGATCCCTGAAGAAACCGGATCACCGCTGGGTGGGCCTGCCACAGCACGGGAAGAGCGGATCCCGTCTGGAAGAAAGTTGCCCAAGTTACCGGCAGCACCTGGCCTGCCTCCGTCAAAAACAGGGGCCAATAGAAGGCCAACGTTCCTCCCAAAACCAGCGGCAAATAGCCGTAGATCATCTCCGCAAAGGGTCGGGGTCGCGTCCCCTGGCCTAGCTTATAGGCCAGCCCCGCCAGCCCCCAGGCTGCCAAGGGCACGAGGCTGGGGAGGCTCAAAGCCAGCAAGGCAGCCCCCAGGTGGGGCCAAAACTGCCGTAGATCCCAGCGCAAGCCCCAGCAGGAGAGGCGCTCCGCTATCTGGGGCAGGCAATGGAGATAGATGCCCCCCAGCAGCAACAGCAACAGGGCAGTTTCAGAGGTGCGCGGCGTATGGGTGGTCCACAGCTCGATCCCAGGCGGGCGCAGGTTGAACTCCACCGAGCGATGGGGACAAGCCTTGAGACAAGTCATGCAAAGGACGCAATCTTTGTTGTCTTGCAGTTGCGCCGGATGGGAGTAGAGAGGACAGCCTCCCGTCGCCATGCCTTCCCCTTTCTCGGGCCCACCTTTGTAGCACTGGTAGGTGGTGCATTCTGCCGAACAGGTGCCCTGCTGGGCCCGCAGCTCTGTCATCGAGAGCTTGGCATAAAGGCCGTTCATGCCCCCAATCGGGCAGAGGTAGCGACACCAAAACCGCCGCTCAAACACCAGTGAGCAGACCACCGCTCCGGCGGTAATCAGCAGCAGCAGCCACCCCGACAGGTAAGCCGTGTTGGGCAGATCCCAGATCTCCTCCCACAGGAAAATCAACGCGAACCCGGCAAACAGCACCCAGCCCCCCCAGCGCTCCGCCGGCTGTCGCGGCCATTTCCGCAACTGCCGCGGCCAAAGCGACAAAGATAGCCGCTGAACCAGCTCCCCGTAGATCATGAAGGGGCAGATGGCGCACCACACCCGCCCCAAAAAGGGGAACACCAGCAGCACCACCGGCCACCACCAGGCCCAGAAAAGATTCAACCCCACATTGTGGGCCCGATCCTGAGGCCCCCAGAAGAGGAGAAACACCACCAGCGTGTAGAGAGGCAGCACCAGGCCGTAGTTGAGGCGATCCGGCCACCAGGGACTGCGCAGCAGGCGGCGCAAGCGAGGATAGGCGTTGAGCAGGTTGAGGCGAAACCGCTTGCCCCGAGGCTGGGAAGCCCAAAACACCTCTTCCCCCAGCACGCTTGCCCCCGCGGCCTGCACTGCCGCCCGCTCGACCAGGCTGCGCAGCTCCCGCGAGTTGCCGGGAAAGTCGTAGCTCTGCAAGCGGCGCAGCGCCTCCGGCGAGAGCTTGGGCTTGGGGATCCCCCGCCGGCGGCTGTAGAGGCTGAGAAAATAGTCGGCCATGGCTTTGATATCGGCCTTGCGCACCCGCAGCGGCGGCACTTTGATGGCCATCACCCAGGGGTCGAGGGCGGGGATGGGCCGTTCTGACACCATCAGCAGACGACAGCGACAGGGGCGCTCCTCTCCCGGATCCCCTTCCCCCCGCTGCACAGGGGTGTAGGATCCCGTCTCCAGCAGGCGCAGCAACTTGGGCATCAGCTCGGCAGGCAGCTCATGCAGGTTGTTCAACAGCAGCGTGCCCTCTCCCAGCCACTCCAGCAACCCCGGTTTGCCCCCCGCCCGTCCGAACAAGTCTGCCCCACTGGCCTGCAGGGCGCTGCAATCCACCTTGATCATGGGCTGGCGCCGCCGCGGGGATCCAAAATGGATCAGGGCGGCGACGTTGTCTTTTTCCAGGCCCGGCTCCCCAAAGATCAACACCGGCTTGCTGCTCTGGGCTGCCTCTTTAATCTGCTGCCGCAGGCGCACCGCATAGCGGCTGGAGCCGACGATCCCCCGCTCCACCTTCGGCACCAGGTAGGGGCGCAAAGCCACTTGCCGCTCCTGCTCGTAGCTGAGGCGCTCTTGAGCCTGGGCCAGAGCCTCGGCCAATTGCCCCGAGTGCTCTGCCAGCCAACGACGTACCACCGCAGCCGGGATCCAACCCCGGATCCCTGGGGAAACGGCCACCAGATCCCGCCGCAGCGGCTGCTCCCCCAGGACTTCCCCCAGATGAGCCACCGCGCCAGGCAGCAGGTTGAGAACCTCCCCGGAATGGGGATCCCGTTCTTCCCAGCGCCCCTCTAGCAAAATCTGGATCCCAGCCGGGGTGGTTCCTGCCTCCGCCAAAACCTCTCCTTGGCAAAAGGGTTGCTCCTGGAGGTGCTCCGCCAGAGGATACAAGCTCTCCAGCGCCAGGCTTTGAAACAGGGTTTGCCCCTTCAGCCACTGGGCACGCTCAACAGGGGTCATCTGAATGCGCTGGATACTCCAGCGTCTATACGGCGGGGAGGGATAACGCTAATAGGCTTGGCATGACCCAAGTCCTGACTATCTCCTGCAAGCTCAAGGTGTCTGCGTCACAAGCCGCCAAGCTGGATGCGACCTTGTCTGCTTTTGCACAAGCACTCCTCGCGCCCGCGGGCCGGAGGCCTTACTGGGTCAACCAAAACACGCCAGAGAATATAGCCAACCTTGTCAAGCTCCACTTCTTATGCTATCGCGAAGTCCGTGCACGGTTCGGGCTGTCCAGTAATCTCACTCAACAAGTGTTCCGACGGTTAGCCGGTGCCCGCAAGCTTGCCCAGCAGAAAAACCGTCCCGTCAAGGCGTTCAAGTCTGGCTTTGTTACCTACGATGCCCGCATCTTCTCTTTCCGGGAGAGGGACTGGACGGTGTCGCTGACCACCGTTGAGAGACGCGAACGCTTTGAGCTGGATGTTGGCTCCTACTAGCGGGGCAGGCTCACAGGCTCTCATCCCAAAGCAGCCACGTTGGTCAAACGCCAAGACGGTTCCTCCTTCATCCAGATTGGCGTGGAGTCTGAGGTGCCGGAACCGGAGCACGCCGTCAAAACAATGGGCGTGGATTTGGGTAGGAGGGATATTGCTCATACCTCTGAGGGGGATAACTGGAATGGACAGCAGCTAAATAAGGTGAGGGATCACTACTCCCGCTTGAGAGCGGTTCTCCAACGCAAGGCCAGTCAGGGCACACGCAGTTCTCGACGGAGATGTCGGGAGCTGCTGCAACGGCTGTCTGGTCGGGAGAGACGCTTTCAAGCTTGGGTGAACCACTGCATCTCTAAAACCCTTGTTGCTCGAGCACTGGCCACCCACAGCTTTATTGCCTTGGAAGATCTGACGGGGATCCGTGAACGAGTCAACCAACAGCCACGCAGCAAGACGGAGCGGCGCCGGGCCAATAGTGAGGCCTACGGCCCGCTAGCGCGAGGGGCGTTCTACCCGTTACAGCGGTTCTTGGAGTACAAGGCAGCAAGAGCGGGGGTGAAGGTGGTGGCAGTACCACCTGGCTACACTTCGCAAACTTGTCACCGCTGCTTGTGGCTTGGGCAACGGGAAGGGAAGCATTTTCGCTGTGTCAACCCGGCCTGTGGCTGGGAAGGGGATGCAGATTTGAACGGTGCTAACGGGATTGCGCTTTTGGGGGTCGCTGTAAGCCGGCCTAGAGGCCCGTGGTTGGCTTGCCAACTGCAGAGCTACAGGAAGCCCACTCCGTACCGCTTAGCGGTCGGAGCCGGGTAGTTTACATTTCTCACTCTGGCAGGGCTTGGGAGCAACTGACGGCTGCACGAATAGCTGGACATCCTAAACCCTTTGCGGCTACAAGTCGGCGTGGGCCAGTTGGCAACTCTGCTCCTGCCTAATTGGTGAACATATTTTTCCAGTCGGTGGTGAGAACCTCGTGGCCAAATGTCCACCCGGCCAGGAGCAAGGGCAAGGCTAAGCCCAGGAAGCCGAAGAAACCGATGACCTGAGCAATTTGCCGCTGCGCCCTTTTCCTTTTCGGGTCGGGGATGTTATTAGCAGCTACTGTGAGCTTTGAACAAAAGGCCACCACCACCGCCCCCACTGGTCCCAAAACTAGCGATGGCCACAACCACTCCGCTACCTGCGCATACTCGTAGGCCCGGGTGAACGGCATGATGACAAAACAGGCCAGCTCCAGGATTCCCCAGGTGAAGAGGGCCAACTGGATATCTTTGCGAAAGACTTCGTTGGGATCGTACATAGGCTTCTGGGATAAACCGGCATGCAACTTTAAGGTTTGGCCTGCAAGTGAAGAAGTGGCAAGGTTTTTGAATGGGCTTCCCTCTGCGGGCAAGAAGCTGCTGCGCGAGTCCCTTTTACCTTACCCTTTCCCTTTCCTCCGGACAACCCAGTAGAATAATGCTTGAGATGTTTAGGTTAGCCTTCCTTGATTTACCCAGAGAAAGGGGGTTCCAGAAAGGCCAAGCTCCTGGTGCAATCCGATGTGCAATGTAAAAACCTGAAGTTGTCTGTTGTAGTCTGGGCGGGCTGTCTGGGTTTGCTGTCCTCTCCAGCCCCGGCGCAAAATGCATTTGCCCTACTGTCAGGGCTTTTCTGCAACTCTGCCTCCTGCTGACTATGAGAGCGCCAAGCCGCTATGTCACGCATTCTCATCATCGATGACGATCCCAGCATTTGTACGCTGCTCAAGCGGTATTTGCAGCGGCAAGGGTACGCAGTTGAGGCGGCCGTGACCGGCGCCGAGGGCTTACGACAGTTGCGCACTTTTCAGCCAGGCTTGGTGATTTTGGATTTGAATTTGCCGGATGTGAGCGGTTACGACCTCTGCCAGCAGATGCAAAAAGAGACCGGCGTTTATGTGTTGATGTTAACCAGCCGAGTGAATCCTGCCGACAAGCTGCAAGGATTTCAGCTAGGCGCAGATGACTACCTGACCAAACCCTTCAGCCTGCCGGAGTTACAGGCGCGGGTACAGGCCATCCTGCGCCGAGGGCGGAGGAGAACGGAAACAGGCAGCGCGCCGGTTTTGACCTTTCCCTCTTTGGTGATCGACCCAACCACCCGAGAAGTCACCCGTGACCGGCGCCCAATTCACCTGACAGCTTTGGAGTTTGACCTGCTCTACGCCATGGCCCGACACCCAGGGCGGGTCTGGCGACGGGCTGAGCTGATTCAAGAGGTGTGGGATTTCAACCACGAGGCAGATGAACGGGTGGTCGATGTCCACATCGGCCAAATTCGCAAGAAGTTAGAAACCGATACCAGCCAACCGGAACTGATCCGCACCGTGCGCGGCGTTGGCTACAAGTTCGAGCCCCCCACTCCCAAAGAGGGGTGGGGAGAGGAAAAACCGTAACCTCCCTCTTTCAAAGGGAGAGAGCGCGCTAATCCAGGCGACGGCCTGTCAGACGCACAAAAATGTCTTCTAAGTTGGCAGGGCGCACCATCAGGCCAGTTTTGTCGGGTTCGGCTTCCAACTGCCGCTGAGCCTCCGCCAAGCTAGGGAAAAAGGTGTAGCTCACCTCCTGTCCGGGGCGGGAGCGCACCAGCAGAGCTTCCCCGTACTTCGCCCGCAACTGGTCGGTGCTGCCCAGCTCGATCAACTTCCCGCCATCCATGATGCCGATGCGGTCGCACAGCTCCTCAGCCTCCTCCATGTAGTGGGTGGTAATCAGCAAAGTCATCCCCTGCCGGTTGAGATCCCGTAGGATCTCCCACAACAGGCGTCGCGCCTGGGGATCCAACCCAACGGTCGGCTCGTCCAAAAACAAAATTTGCGGCCGGTGCAACAGTGCCCTGGCCACCTGCAGGCGTCGCTTCATGCCGCCGGAGAGGGTCTTCACCTTGTCGTGCCACCGGTCGGCCAGCTTCACGTATTCCAGCCACTCATCGATGCGCCGCTGCCGCTCCGGGTTGGGAATGTGGTGCATGCGCCCATGAAACTCCAGGTTTTCCCAAACTGTCAGCTCTGCCTCCAGGGTGATGGGCTGCAACACCACCCCAATCTGCCGCCGCACTGCCAAGGGATCCCGCACCACGTCGTAGCCCCCCACGTAGATGGATCCCTGGCTGGGACGGGTGAGGCTGGTGAGCATGCGGATGGTGGTGGACTTCCCAGCCCCGTTGGGGCCCAGCAGAGCAAACACCTCCCCCTGTGGGATCCGCAGGCTCAAGTCCTGCACGGCCACCTGCTGCCCAAAGCGCTTCCACACCCCCTGCATTTCCACTGCTGCCGGCTGGGTCTGAGGCAGGGCCGGGGCCATCGAAAGAGCGGTTACAGTCGGCTCCATCTGCGGGTGTAAAGAAATCTTTCTTCTCCAGCATACGTCAGTTGAGCCACAGGTCTTACTGGGGATCCCTGCTGTGTGATCTCTCGAGCTCTTCCGTGGCTGTGATCCCATCCTCTGTCAATTCTGCTGGAGCTTGCAAAATAGTAGACACTGCCCCTGAAAACTGCACTTACAAGGTAAAAAAATGCAGAGCAAAGACCGATTTGACCAAATTGACTTCCGCCTGGATCGCCTAGTTGGTGCCGTGCTGACCCTAGCCGAGAGCGTCAGCTCCATCAAAGACGACTTGTCTTATTTGAAGGACATTGCTCAGCAACAGGTGCTGATGACCCAGGAGCAAACTGCCTGGCTGGGAGAGCTGAAGGCCGTTTGCCAGCGGCAGGCGGAGACGGCTCGCCGCCAAGCGGAAACAGTTGACCGCCTCATCGCCCATCTTCTGTCAGCTCAGGATCCCAGGTCGTAAGGGATCCCCAAAAGGCGTGCCAAAATGGCAGCAGAGCTGAGGTCGTCCGCCGTTGGAGTTTCAGGTTGCAGCAGCCCAGCAGGGTTCTATTGACGCAGAAGAGTTGCTGGCCTTTTTTCGCTGTCGGCGCCTGCCCTACCTAGATCGGTTTGGGCCTCAAGAAGCCAAGCTGCCGCCGGAAAGCCTGCTGGAGCAATGGCGTCGGGATCGCCAAGCTTTACAAGCTGCTGTGCTGGAGCAATTCCCCGGCGAACAGGTCGCGCCGGGTAATGAAGCCCTTTTGGCAGCCATGGCAGCAGGGACAGAGCGGATCTACGGCGGACAGGTCGTAGCAGAGCTCTTCTGGGAAGTGGATCCCGAGGGAGTTGCTGAGGCAGAGCCTGCCGGCTCTGCAGTTGCCCTTGCCCCTTCCCCTGAGACAGAGGTTGCGCTCCCTGAAGAGGACTCCACCGACAAGACACCCTCCAACTCTGGACTGCCGCCTGCGGCTCTTCCAGAGTTTCGTTCCCTTTGGGTAAGCAGCTCCCTGGATCTCCTGATTCGGGATTCCGCCCTTCGCAGCCAAGGCCGGCCCGCCTACCTGCCGGTTCACATTCGCATTGGCAAGCGACCCAAGCCGGAGTACGAATTGTTGCTGGCGCTGCAGGCCGAATTGCTGGGATCCCTGCAGGGGCAGGTGCCCAAACGCGGCTTTTTGATTCTAAAAGATGGGAAGTGGCACCCTGTCCACCTCAGCCGACGCCGCGTCCAGCTGCGCCGCCTGCTGCAAGACTATCTGCGCTCCCTCGACCAGCCGGAGCTGCCCCAGGTGTTGATGGCCCGCAGCCGCTGTCATCTTTGCCACTGGCGGGAGCACTGTCGGCAGTTGAATGCCGTTGCCCAACCCCTCAGCCTGCTACCGGGTGTAACCGGATCCCGCTATCCCCTTTTGCAAGAGGCAGGGATCAACTCGATTGAGGCCTTAGCCAACGCCCGCCTGGAGATGCTCCAGGCCATCCCCAAGCTGGGAGCCGGCGTGGCCCTGCAACTGCAGCTTCAAGCCCGTGCCACCCTCAGCTGCAAGCCCCTTTGGCTGCAATCGCCGCCGCAAGCTCTGCCGACAGCGCCCGTGGAGCTGTACTTCGATATCGAGGCGGATCCCCGTCACAACGTCGCTTACCTGTTGGGCTTGCTGGTGGTGCAACAAGCCGAGGGGGAAAAGCTGGTGAGCTACCACAGTTGCCTGGCTGTCGAGCCCCAGGAAGAAGGGCAAGCTTGGAAACAATTTTTGCACCTGGTTCAACGCTACCCTGAAGCGCCCATCTACCATTTCCATGGCTTTGAAGTGCAGACCTGTCAGCGGCTGGGGGAGCGATACCCTACGGATTCGCGGCAGGTGCGGCAATTGTTGCAGCGCTTCGTAGATTTACACGCCTGGATCCAACGCTCGGTGGTGCTGCCCATTGAAAGCTATTCCCTGAAAAACATTGCCCGCTGGCTGGGGTTCGAGTGGCGGTTGCCCAATGCCAATGGAGCCCAGTCCATCTACTGGTACAGCCAATGGCTGGAAACTCGAGATCGCCGCTATTTGGAGCAGTCGCTCATCTACAACGAGGACGACTGCCGGGCCACCCATTGCCTCAAAAACTGGCTAAGCCAAAGTGCGGTTCTCGCCCCTGTCGAGGGCCGAAGCTTCGATTAGAATCGGGTGAGACTAGCGGATTGGCCAGAGGGATCCCATGCGGCTGAAATCTCACGAATCCCCCCGCCGCCAGGGCAGGAACTATCGTGGTCGTGGGGGAACGGCACGGAAGCGCCAGATTAACAAACGTAATCGCGCCTTGCTACAGCGATTGCAACAGAAGGAGCAGGGGCTCAGCTCTCGATCTTCTTGGCAGGGACAACTCAGCCCTGCCTTTTTTCTTCCTCAGCTTGTATTTAAGGGATCCCAGCCCACCGTCTCGGCCACCTGAGCCGCCAATCTGGTGGCATCGAAGGGCTTGGTAATCACTTTAGAGTAGGGTACAGGTCTCAAAAAGAAGGAGAGAAGGGGATGCCAACCCCTTCTTTAGGATCTACGGCAAAGAGTTGTAGCAGCTTATCAGGCAGGTCAGACCTCTATCCGCCAGGTAGCCGAACGGTTCATGG
>NZ_JANSIZ010000002.1:0-65218 GCF_047462315.1 Synechococcus sp. H60.2
AATACATCCAGAATCAGTCAGAGGGTGCTATCCATCCCCACCGTATAGACGGTGGGGAATTCCGCACCTTACGTTAACTCTCTGGATCGCCCCTCAAGGCCACTCCCTAGGTATGATGAGGGGAAGAGTTTAAAAAACATAACGTGTCTTCCTTATTGTCCCAGGCGGTTGTTCTCATTACAGGGGCCACAGGGGGTATTGGCAGCGCCCTTGTGCCTATGTTGGCCCAGGCCGGAGCCCATCTGGTGCTGGCGGCGCGGCGAGAGGATCCCTTGCGCGCGCTGGCGGAGAAAGCGGTGTCCCTGGGGGCTGCCTCCGGGCTGGGGATCCCTGCCGATGTAACGGACTATGCCCAGGTGGAGGCCCTTGTCAACCAGACCCTACAAAGGCACGGGCGGATCGACGTGTTGATCAACCTGGCAGGAGCCGGGATCCTCAAGCCTGCCCCGCAAATTACCCCTGCCGAGCTGGAGCGGATGCTGGCGGTTAACCTCAAGGGCAGCTTCTACACCAGCCAACTGGCGGCCAACGCCATGCGGGAGCAAAAATCCGGCCACATCCTCAACTTCCCCGGCATTCTTGGGCGTCACCCTATGGCTATGGCTGCAGCTTACTGTGCCGCCAAATTTGGCGTGGTCGGCTTTAGCAAGTGCATGGCCGATGAGCTGAAGCGCTTTGGGGTGCGCTTTACCCTGTTTTACTTTGGCGGCATTGACTCGCCCTTCTGGGATCCCATCAGCCTCAAGGTGCAGCGGGACAAAATGCTCAGCCCCGCCACGGCTGCCGAGGCCATTCACTTTGTCCTCACGCTGCCCGCCAATGCCGTGCCCAACGAGGTGGTGCTGCAGCCGGAAAGCCATCAGTTTCTGTAACAGAGATCCTGGAGTCCCTCCACGAGCAGCCACGGGATGTCCCACCGCGTGGTTGTAGAGTATCCTACTTTCTTTCGCGGGGGTATCTGGATCCTGGCCCTGACGCTGCAAGTCCAGGAGGGTCCCCCCAGTAGCTAAGGTTTGCTGAGAGCACCTTTAGGAGAGTCCCGAGAAGGGGTGGGATCCCTCCTGGCTAAAGTTGGCAAGCCCCTTCCTGGCCAGAGGAGGGTTGACCAAGCCGGGGGGCTGCTTGCGGCTATTTGGGCAGGTTGCTTCCATAATCAGGAAGGTGTCCACTCGAGGGCCTGGCCAATGGAGGCCATACGCTCACTTTTGCAAGAGGAGCCTATCCTCTCGTTTGCTCTACTGCTGGGGGTGATCCTGGTGGTGCCGCTGCTCTTTGAGCGGCTGCACTTGCCGGGGCTGGTGGGCCTTTTGGCGGCGGGGATCGCCCTGGGGCCGCAGGGGCTGAACCTACTGAGCTCAAAGCTGCCGACAGTGCAGTTGCTTTCGGATATCGGCGTGGTCTACCTGCTGTTTGTGGCTGGGCTGGAGATCGACCTGGAGCAATTTCGGCAGACCCGCAACCGCTCCGCCACCTTTGGCGTGTTGACCTTTGCCATCCCCCTAACCGTGGGCACTGCCATTGGGCGGCTATTTGGCTTCGGCTGGAACGCCGCCATCCTGCTGGGATCCCTGTTTGCCTCCCACACTCCCCTGGGCTACCCCATTGTCAGCCGCTATGGCCTGGTGAAAAACGAGGCGGTGCTGGTCACCATCGGCGGCACCATCTTCACCGACATTGCCGCGCTGCTGGTCTTGGCAGTCTGTGTCGGCATCCACGGCGGTGAGTTTTCCCTCTGGAGCTTGGTGCGGCTGCTGGGATCCCTGCTGCTGTATGCGGCTGCGGTCCTGTTTGGGGTGGACTGGCTGGGGCAGCGGTTTTTTCGTGTAACCGGCAGCGAAGAGGGCAACCAATTTTTGTTTGTGCTGCTGGCTCTGTTTGTGGCAGCTCTGGGGGCGCAGTGGATTGGGGTAGAGAAGATCATCGGCGCCTTTCTGGCGGGGCTAGCCGTGAACGATGTGCTGCGGGAGGGCTCTGTCAAAGAGAAGATCGTCTTTGTCGGCAGCATCTTGTTCATCCCCGTCTTCTTTGTGGATATAGGGCTGTTGCTCGACCTGCGCGCCTTTCTACAAACCCTCAGCTCCCTTTGGCTGATACTGAGTATCCTGCTGGGGTTGACTCTAAGCAAATACGCTGCCGCCCAACTCTGTCAGTGGCTCTACCACTACACCCCGGCGCAAAAGCTGATGATGTGGTCGCTTTCCTTACCCCAGGTGGCGGCCACCTTGGCAGCAACCCTGGTGGGGTACCGCGTGGGGTTGCTCAATGCAGAGGTGCTCAACAGCGTGGTGGTGTTAATGCTGGTTACGGCCACGCTGGGCCCAATTTTGACTACTCGGGCGGCTACGCAGATGGCCAGGGAGGAGGAACAGGGCCGACTCCCGTCTGGGGCAGGGGTCTCTGTAGCGCCGCCTCCCCAGCCCTACGTGGTCGTGGTGCCCCTGGCCAATCCCGAAACCGAGGAAAACCTGCTGGAGATGGCCTGCCTCCTGGCCAAGCACGAGGGCGGGCGGGTGGTTCCCCTCGCAGTGGCGACCGGCCACCTGCACATGGACTCTCCCTTGCTGCAGGACTCTCTAGAACACGGCGAGGGTCTGCTGCGGCGGGCAGTGGAGTTTTGTCAGGCCTTGGGAGTAGAAGTTACCCCCCTCAGCCGCATCGACAGCCACGTTGCCCAAGGGATCAGCCACGCCAGCCGTGAGCAGAACGCCAGCCTCATCGTCATGGGCTGGAGCGATCCCACCCGCTTGCGGGCCCGCCTCTTCGGCAGTGTCATCAACAGTGTCCTCTGGGCTGCCCATTGCCCGGTTGCCGTGGCGCGCCTGCTCCAGCCCCCTCACAAGCTGCGGCGGATCCTGGTGGCGCTGGAAAACTTTCGCTCGCAGGCGGCTCGGGCAGTGCGCTTAGCCGAGATCTTGGCTGCCGCCAACCAGGGAGAGGTTACCTTGCTCCACATCTGCCTCGCCAGCACCCCCGAAAGCGATCGCCAGTGGCTGGAGGCGCAGCTTTTGTCCCTGGCCCAACAGCCAGACTTGGGCTACCCCGTCCAGGTAAAAGTCTTGGCCAGCGACGAGGTCGTCAAAGCTCTCTTGCAGGAGGCCCAAGGGTTTGACCTGGTGGTGTTGCCCTCTTTTCGGCGGCGTAACCCCAGCGGGAGCCTATCCTTCAGCGACACGACCACTCGCCTCCTAGAACGCCTCACCTGCTCTTTGATCATGGTTGGGGAGCCCCTCTGAGGCCTACAGGGATCCCTTCTTTGCCCGACAGCGCAGCTTTCCTTATCACACAGCGGGGCGGCTTGGTAGCCCCGTACTTAAGTGCGGGGCGAAAAAGCCCGTAAGCAACTTTGGTTGCTCATCAGACGTGGTAGCGATAGCTGCTAGCGGGCCTAGAAAGGCTGATGGGTGTGGGGGTGCTGCTTGATGTTGTCGGCATCCCTCACTTCCATTACCGCGTTGAGAATTCGCCGCGGCTCAGCGCTGAAATGGAGCTTGAACACCCCCCTCTCTGGCGTGCAGACCTGGTGCAGGGGGATGTGACGAAATTGGGGCTTGCTGCGGTACGTACGGGCCGCCGCTTGTAGCCGCTCCACAAAACCTTCTCCCAGCACCACCCCTGGCGGGAAAACATCGGCGGGCAAAGTCGGGATCCCGTTATCGACAACTTCTGCGTAAGTAGTGGCGTAGAGAAGGCAGTAAGAAGTGCTGCGGCGCTCTTGGGCGAGGCAATCCAGGGCGGCGGCGGGAACCGGCTCGGCCACCAACACCTCCCTGAGGCGACCGTCCTCATCCCGTTGGAAGCAAGAGGCCACTCCCAGAACTACATAGTCCAGCCCCTGGACGGGGCCTGAACTGAGGTGAGTTTGCGCCGTATCCGCCATCGCTGCCCCCTCCGCATTGCTGGTTGAACTTTACTTGACCTCAGGTAAGTACCGGGATCCCATGACAAAACCCCTTGTCCTCACCTTAGCAACAACTTCGGGGTTGGACATCGGAGGCTTACTCTGGGGCAAACTCAGCCCGCAGTTGCCTAGGCGTGAACGCCTCCCGACACTCATCTTCGTTGAGTAAACGCAACTTAGATAGAGGACGGGCTTCACGCTTCACAGACTTGTTTGGACTTGTTTGTCCAGAGGCCTCAGCGTGCTGCCACCGTGCGACCCACGGCGGGAAACTCTCCGGAGATTTAACTTGTTCTCCTCAAGTGTAGGACGAACGGCTTTCATCCCGACACTGATTTACTCTTGAGTAAGCACAATTCACAAATACAGTGCGGGGCTTCCCGCCGATTAAGCTAAAACTCCTGCCGCGCTTCTAGGGCACGGGCCAGGGTGACCTCGTCGGCATACTCCAGCTCGGATCCCATGGGCAGGCCAAAGGCCAGACGGGTCATGCGCAGGCCGGGGGCAACCGGCTTCAGGTAATCCTTAACCACGTGCATGGTGACCTCCCCCTCCACGCTGGGGCTGAGGGCAAAGATGAGCTCCTGGGGCTTTTCCCGCGCCACCCGGGCCACCAGCTCGCGGATGCGCAACTGCTCGGCCCCGATCCCGTTCATGGGCGAGATCAGGCCTCCCAAAACGTGGTAAAGGCCCTTGAACTCGCGGGTGCGCTCCATGGCGATGAGATCCTTGACATCGGCCACTACGCACCAGGTGGAGGGATCCCGCTGCGGCGAGCGACAGATCTCGCAGGGATCTTCCGCCGACCAGTTGAAGCAGACGGAGCAGTACTTAACGGTTTGCTTGGCCTCCAGCAGGGCTTTGGCCAGGGCCTCGACCTCGCTAGCGGGCCGGTTAATTAAGTGCAAGGCCAGGCGCTGAGCTGTTTTGGAGCCAATGCCGGGCAACCGCTGCAGCTCCTCGATCAGGCGAGCCAAAGGGCGAGTGTACATAGGAAGCCAGGCTGGCCGGGATCAGCCCAACCCTAACCCCGGCAGGCTAATATTTCCGGTCAGCTCCTCCATGCGTTTGCGCATCGTCTCGGCAGACTGGGTGTAGGCGTTCACCATCGCCGTTAGGAGCAAGTCCTCCACCACATCCACCGGCTCCTGGAGTACTTGGGGATCCAGAGAGACCTTGAGGGGCTCCTGGTTGCCGTTCACCGTCACCTTCACCAGCCCATTGCCGGCCTCGCCGACGATCTCCATTTCTTCCAGCTCTTTTTGCAGTTTTTGGGCACCGTCGCGCACCTCTTGGGCTTTCTTGAGGGCTTCCTGAATTTTGCCGAAGGGACCAAAGCCTCGGGTCATGGGATCCTCTTTCAGACACTGCTGTTCTACTCTACTCCTTTCCTCTCGCCGGTATAAAGTACCCGCCAAGCTGGGAACCCAGGTCAGATCGGCCTTTTTAGCCTGGGGTTAATCCTGACGAATTATCCTCAACAGAGAGGGCAAAAGCTCCCCCTGCCCCTCAGCGTCCTCTGCCTGGAGGTGTCATGGCTCAACTGTTGCAGGATCCGCAGTCGCTAGCCGCCCAGCCCAGCCCCGTGGGCCAAAAGTCTTCTCCCTTGTCCTGGCGGCGCTGGATCCCGGAGCGCTGGTATGTCCACCTGGGCCTGTGGCTGGCCTGTTTGGCGTTGGGGTTTCCGGTGTTGTATGCCCTGATCGTGAGCACCCAAAACAACGCCGAGGTGTTTCGCTATCAATTGACCTTTGGCTCTTCGTTTGCCTTTAACTGGCAGCAGGTGATGGTGGCGCGTCACCTAGGCCATTACATGGTCAACAGCGCCATCGTGGCGACGGCCATCACAGTGGGCAAGACGGTTTTGTCGCTGTTGGCGGGGCTGGCCTTTGTCTACTTTCGCTTTCCAGGCAAGGGGCTGGCCTTTGGCTTTGTGCTCATGACCTTGATGATGCCCACAGAAATCTTGATCATCGCCCTGCTGAGGCTAGTTACCAACTTGGGCTGGGGATCCACCTACTACGCTTTGATCGTGCCTTTTCTGGCCAGCGCCACGGCTACATTTTTGTTTCGCCAACATTTTTCCAACATCCCGCGCGAGCTGGCGGAGGCAGCCCAACTGGACGGGGCAAACCCCTTGCAGTTTCTCACCCAAGTGCTGATCCCCCTGAGCTGGAACGCCATCGGGGCCCAGGCGGTGATTCACTTCGTCTACGCTTGGAATATGTACCTGTGGCCCCGCTTGATCGTGCAAGGCCGGGAGCGACAGGTGGTGCAGGTGGGGCTGCAATCTCTACTCAACTTGGATAGCTCCGCCTCCTATGGCCCCATGATGCTGGGGGCGATCATCGCCAGCATTCCGCCGCTGGTGGTGTTTATTGCCCTGCAAAAGCCTTTCATGAGCGGCCTAGCCCTCAGCCGCGACAAGTAAACTGTCCCCAACTCATGCCCAGAGATCTGCGCCGTTTTATTGCCCTGCTGGAGTCCCGTGGCCAGCTTCGCCGCGTCGCCGCGGAGGTGGATCCCGATTTGGAAATTGCCGAGATCGCCGATCGCCTTTTGGCTTGCGGGGGGCCGGCGCTGCTGTTTGAGCGGGTGAAGGGATCCGCGATGCCGCTGCTGATCAACGTTTTGGGCACGGTGGAGCGCATCTGCTGGGCGCTGGGGATGGAGGAGCCGCGGGAGCTGGAGGAGCTGGGGAAAAAGTTGGCCTTGCTCTACCAGCCGCGCCCGCCAAAAAATTTTGCCCAGGCGGTGGAGCTGGGACAGGCGCTGTTTAGTGTCTTCAAGGCTAGGCCCAGCCGGGATCTGCTCCCCCCCTGTCAGCAGGTGGTGCTGCTGGGTGAGGCGGTGGATCTCACCCAACTGCCCCTGCTGCGGGTCTATCCTGGCGATGCCGGGCGGGTGCTGACCTTGGGCCTGATGGTTACCAAAGACCCGGAAAACGGCATCCCCAACGTAGGGGTGTACCGCCTGCAACTGCAAAGCCGCAACACGATGACGGTGCAGTGGCTGTCGGTGCGGGGGGCGACGCGGCACCTGCGCAAGGCGGCGGCCCTGGGCCGGAAGCTGGAAGTGGCGGTGGCCATTGGGGTGGATCCCGCCGTGATCCTGGCAGCAGCCACGCCCCTGCCGGTGGATCTGTCGGAGTGGCTGTTTGCCGGTCTCTACAGTGGGGAAGGACTGCCGCTCGCCCGCTGCAAGACGGTGGATTTGGAGGTGCCGGCCCACGCGGAGATT
Organism: Synechococcus sp. H60.2; assembly: GCF_047462315.1. NCBI lineage: Bacteria > Bacillati > Cyanobacteriota > Cyanophyceae > Synechococcales > Synechococcaceae > Synechococcus > Synechococcus sp. H60.2. The sequence continues at coordinate 7,139 of NZ_JANSIZ010000002.1, forward strand.
GTCCTGGAGGGCACCATCACGCCGGGGGAGGTGGCCCCCGACGGCCCCGCCGGGGATCACATTGGCTACTACGGCCCTCGCAACGAGCAGGCTCCCCTCATTCGCTTCCACTGCCTCACCCACCGCCGGGATCCCCTCTACCTCACCACCTTCAGCGGCAAGCCCCCCAAGGAAAACGACATGATGGCGCTGGCCCTGAACCGCATTTACACCCCCATCCTCAGGCAGCAGGTGCCGGAGATTGTGGACTTCTTTTTGCCCATGGAGGCCCTGGGCTACAAGGCGGCGATTTTGTCCATCGACAAGGCCTACCCCGGCCAAGCGCGGCGGGCGGCCCTGGCTTTTTGGAGCGCCCTGCCCCAATTTAGCTACACCAAGTTTGTCATCGTGGTGGACAAGGACATCAACGTGCGGGATCCGCGGCAGGTGCTCTGGTGCCTGTGTTCGCGGGTGGATCCGCAGCGGGATGTGTTTATTCTGCCGGACAACCCCTTTGACGCCCTGGACTTTGCCACCGAAAAGCGGGGCCTGGGGGGCAAGATGGGGATCGACGCCACCACCAAGATCCCGCCGGAAACGGACACCCCTTGGCGGCAACCGCTTGCCTCGGATCCGGAAGTGGCCCGCCGGGTGGATCGCCGCTGGGCCGAGTACGGTCTGGCGGATCTCAAGCTGCAGCCGGCGGATCCGCGCCTGTTTGGCTACGAGTTCTAGGGAGGGCTAAGAGGCTGGCAGGTGCAACAGGCACTCTCTTGGGTGGTGCTGATCCTGAGCTATGTCGGGCTGGGGCTGGGATCCCTGCCCCGGCTGCGCATGAACCGGGCCACGATTGCCCTGGTGGGATCCGCTTTGCTCATTGCCCTGGGAACGGTGCCGCTGCCGCAGGCCTGGGCAGCCATCGACCCAACCACAATTGTCTTTCTCCTCAGCATGATGGTGGTGAACGCCAGCTTGTCTCAGGGCGGCGCCTTCCAGTTGGCTTTGCTGGGCCTAATTCGGGTTAGCCGCAGCCCCTTCGGGCTTTTGCTTATGCTGGTGTTTGGCAGTGGGCTGCTCTCGGCCTTTCTCCTCAACGATACCCTGGCGCTGGTGTTTACCCCCCTCACGCTGCAGGTAACCACTGTGCTGGGGCTGAACCCCATTCCCTATCTCTTGGGCTTGGCGGCAGCCACCAACCTAGGGTCTGTAGCCACCCTGAGCGGCAACCCGCAGAACATCCTCATCGGCTCCTTCTCCGGGATTGGCTACCTGGAGTTTGCCGCCCAGATGACCCCGATTGCCGTGGTGGGGCTGCTGCTGGAGGTGGGGCTGCTGTGGCTCTACTACCCCGAGGTGCGCTCGCTGCAGCCCTTCATCCATCAGGCGCCTTGGACGCCGCTGCGCCTCTACCCACCCCTGTTGCGCAAGAGCGTAGCCATTACAGTGGCGCTGTTTGGGGCCTTTGTGGCCGGCTTGCCCCTAGCCGAGTCGGCCCTGCTGGCAGCAGCCCTCTTGTTGATTACCCGCCGGCTGAAGCCGGAGCGGTTTTTGGGGCAGGTGGACTGGAATCTGTTGGTGATGTTCTCTGGGCTGTTTATCCTGACACGGGCAACCCGAGAGCTGCTGGCCGGCTGGGGACCCAGCCTAGGGCCCTGGGCGGAGCAGGTGGCGGGATCCCCGTTGGCGCTGCTGGCTGCTGTTGCCCTCCTGTCCAACCTCATCTCCAACGTGCCGGCAGTGCTGCTGCTGCAGTCGCTGCTCCCACTGCAGGGGACGACTGCCTGGCTACTCCTAGCTGCCGGCTCCACCTTGGCGGGCAATCTGACCTTGTTTGGGGCAGTGGCCAATTTGATTACCGTTGAGGCGGCAGCCAGAAAGGGGTATGTGTTGACCTTTGGAGAGCACCTGCGCTTTGGTCTGCCCCTAACGCTGCTGACTTTGGGCTTCAGTGGCCTGTGGCTGGGCCGGCCTTGAGCCTGTGATTTCCAACAAGAGGGACTAGAGAAATGCCTATGGCGTGGCGAGGGCAGCCAAAAGCTCATCTGCCAACAACACTGCCGTGTAGACCAAAGCCTGTCGCTGCTCAGGCGAGAGATCGCCAATGGCGGTTTGGGGATTGCTGAGCATGCCCTGCAACACCCTGATGGCCACGTATTCCCGTTTGGAGACGCCAGGGCTAGAGATGGTGGGGTTATCCAGGGAGAACTTCTGGTGGTGCTCGAAGGGAAAGGCATATTCAGAAGCTACCGGCATGGCTTCACTCCAAACCTGCACTCTACGCTGCGCTTGGCCTATTTTCGCATTGTCCCTTGCGGGGAAGCTCCAAAAAGCGAGGGCTCAAAAGAGACACTACGCCCTTCCGGAGGTTTATGCGAATCCATCGCGTCAGCGGGACGGCGTCCTTTGGCAACGGCTTGCCACTTCACCCCTGCCTGCTACTGCGCGGCCTGTGGCAGATGGTTTGAAGGCAAGAAGCGGGTGCGCCACCTCTTCAACGATGCGGGAGTGGTTCTCGGCCCGCTTTGCCCGGCTTGCTTCGCGCTGCCCCCGGCACAGTTGCCTGAACCGCGTGCGGATCCCGGCTCCAAAGAGCATGGCTATCGCCTGGAGCAGGTGGCTAGAGAGCCCTCCATTCGTCACCCTGTGGCTCCGGCAGTGGCAGCAGCGTTAGCGACAGAATTGGGCATTCCCAAAAAGATGCAGGAAAATCAGGAGAAGTTGAGCCGGAATCCAAACCCGCCGGCTTGCCATTTCGTTTGCTGAGGAATCCCGATGCACGACCTGGACAGTTTGCCAGAGCCAGTAGCCGACGCCCTAATCAAAAGCCTGCTCACGGATGTGGAACGGCTGATCAACCAGCACGGCCTGTCAGAGGTTTTGGTGGGGTTGGCCATGTATTGCAATGTGCAGTTCAAGGCCAAGTTCAATAAACCCAACCGCACTGAGAAAGATGAGGAGCTGGGATTTTATTTCCGCGACGCTGCCAAAGCCCTAGAGGTAGCAGCCAGCCTCACCTACCGCACCATTGACCGCTCCCGGCCCAGCCAGCCCACCCAACCCAACGCTTAGGCTTAGATGGTAGGGATCCCGCCCTTACCCCTCTCCCTGAGGCAGCCCAAGCGCTCCGCGCCGCTAACGCGACCACCCCCAACCCCTCTCCCTGAGGGAGAGGGGAGTTGGCAAGTGATCTAGGGTGGCAAGGGATCCCCCTGGGTTTTTATGCTGGTGGGCGACAGTTGCAGGGAGGCCGAGCGTGAAAATTGTCTGGGAACGCAGCATTTACGGGGGCAATGGCCGCGTGCCCTGCATTATCTGCGGCGGATGGGCCACCCCGATCCAGAAAAAGGGGCAGCAGGTGCTGCTGGCGGTGGTCTACAACGACCGCGGCCAAATCTATGGCGAGATCTGCCGCAGTTGCCTCAGCCTGGGGGCTAAGGGCATCAAAGAGTATCTACGGGAGCGGATTGCCCGCCTGCGTAGACAACTGCAAGACCTGGAGGAGCTGGAGCGGGGAGAGGTGCAACTGCCCACCTTGGAGCAGGAGCTGAGCGCTTACCTAGATTGAGGACTACTCTTTCTGCCGCTCAAGCTCGAAATCCCGTTTGGTATGTCGCGGGATCAACTCCAGCCGGCCAATGTCGTCTCGCCAACTAGGGGGAACTCTGCGAAAACACAGGCCAAACAGTTGGTGGGCTAAGCCAATCCGTTCTTTGTCAATAGGCAGGTAAGCCTTGCCGAATAACCCGTCTACCCTCCACAGCCCTATCGCCCAAAGGAGCGGTATGAGCAGGTTAAGCAGCAGATTCATCCTCAGTCTCATCCCCAAGCCCTCCCCCTTGCCGCAGCCGGCTGTGACCTCTGCTGCTTGGCTTGCGCTCTTGAGTGCCGGCTAGAGGGGGGCTGCTCTCTGTTTGGCAAGTTTGGCCCTCTGGAATGTCCTCAGCCCGGCCCAAGGTTTGGATGTGGCCAGCAAAACGGTTGTTGTTGGCACCTCTCAGTTTCTCGGCAATGCGGATCCTTCTCTGGCAGCCTCCTCTGTCCCCCCAGACATCCGACACGGGCAACGCCCTAGAAGGATCTCGGTCCCAGTTGCCCCTTCTGCTGGTCTCCTTTCTCCCTCCTAGCGGCCAGCCCAACTCGCATGCTATCGGCCAACGGTAGCAAAGAACGCCGGCAAGCCGTGCGCTGGGTGCCCTAACCAGGCAGGACTCTGGCCCGCAGGCGGGAGGAAAAGACCTCGTAAATAACCGTCAAAGGCTGGCCCCGGTGTAACAGGAGATAGTGCCTAGCCCAAAAAGGACCGGGGCAGTTGAGAAGCCGGGCAATGGGCTCGGCTTCGCCGTAGTAGAGCCGCCGCAACTCGCGAAAGGTCTCCAGTTTTTCTTGGATTAGGTTTTGACCAATGGGCAGATTGGGATGGGGCAAGTATCGAGCCAGATGGTCGGAGTTCCACCAAGAGGTGGCATAGAGCAAGGGCTGCTGAGAGGTTGCTCCACACAGCCAAACCCGCCGCCGCATCAAGGAGGATCCCAGCCGTGCCAAATCCTTGGCCAGCCGTTGCATGGACTGGGGGGCGGCCCTCTGCTCCGCCGGCAAATCGACCCGGCCCGTGTCGAGCAGATGGGCCTGAATCGGCTCTTGGGTCAAGGCAGCCAGGTTGCGGGTGGTCAAGCCATCCCCCAAGAGCAGCAGGCGCAACACGGGATCCACCTGCACCAACTCAGGCTGTAGCGGGTCTACCTCCCCCTGCCAATGCAGTTGCAGGGGCCACCAATCGCCTTGGCCAGAGGAGACGTTAGAACAGAGAGCAGCGCTCCAAGGGGATCCCGCGGCGTCGGCCTGGTAGGTCAGTGGAGAAGGGGAAAGTTCCAAGGCGGAGGTTCGGTTGTTAAGTTCTGTATCGCTCCTTAGTCTAACCCACCCCCTGCTGCAGCTCTAGGGGCTTGCCTAGCTGGTGCCCGGCTGGATCAGCAGCCGTACCACCCAGGGGACGACCACGATGACGCTGATCAGGCGGGCCAGATGCATGACCACCACTGTGCTGGTTTGGGCTCCCATGTCCAGGGCAATCAAGCTCATATCGGAAATGCCCCCTGGCGCCGTGCCCAAGATGGCCGTGAGGCGCTCGATGCCCAACCAACGGGAGATCAAATACCCCGACAAAACTCCCGTGCCCACCGCAATCACCGTACAGAGCAGGGCCGGTCGCCACAGATCCTTCAGGGCAAAGAAGGTCTCAGCAGTGAGCTTGCTGCCCAAAAGGATGCCCAGCACCACCTGCATGACAAAGCGGATCCCGGCTGGGGGAGTGGGGATCGGGATCGCCCCCCAAACATTGACCAAACCCACTGCTACCATCGAGCCCACCAAGGCTCCTGCCGGCAGCCTCAGCTTGACTGCAATCAGGGCACCTGCCAACCCGATCAACACCGTCCAGAGATAGTTCATCATTGCGGCTTGGCCTCGCGGCAAGGGGATCTCTGCAAAGCAGGGCTTGGCCCACCTTTTCCACGACATTCAGCGCAAATGCCGTAGAAGTCCAGCACATGGTACTCGATCACAAATTGGTAGCGGCTGGCAAGCTGCTCCTCCAGATCTTCCACCGGGCAATCCGGCAGAGGCACCACCCGCCGACATTCGGTGCAGATCAGGTGATGGCGGTTGTGGCCGTTGCTGGGCAGAACCTGATAGTAGGTTTGCTGATCCCCCAAGTTGACCGCCTGCAGCTTGCCCTCATTGCGCAGAGCATCCAAAACTCGGTAAACCGTGGCCAGACCCACCGTGTGGTTGGCATTGCGTAACTCCAAAAAGATCTCTTGCGCCGAAAGGGGCTGTGAGCGCTGCTCTAGCAGCTCCAGAATTAATTTCTGGTTGCGGGTCTGGCGGGAAGAAGACATGATCCTTTTGTCTGGGTCATTCTTTGGGGTCAACGCTCAGAGTCTGCCTCGGCTTTCATGCGCTCTAGGGTCTGGTGCATCTGGTCGAACATTTGGGTTAGGGAGAGCCCAAATCCCCCAAGCTGGGTTTGCAGTTGTTTGATGGTCATCTGAGCCATAAAGTCGTCGGAGAGCTCCAGCCGCTTCATGAAAATGCGCTGGCGCTCCAGCAATTCTTCCATTCGTTCAATGAAGATTTTTTTGCCTTCCCGGTCGAATTGGCCGTAGCGCTCGCCAAGTCGCATCAGGTTTTGGAAGTCCTGAAACAGTTGCTTGGCTTCTTCTTGGACGATCTCCGAGTCGAAAAAACTCATGGCCTTCGGTTTGCTCTGCATAAACTGTATTGGGTATACCTATCCTATCCGATCGGGCTGGGGGGCGCAGTCCCTGCCGTTTTCCGGCCAGTACGGGATCCCGCCCTTCGCTTGGGTGGAGAATGGAGTTTGGGCCTGTCTGCCCCGCTCTCTGCTATGTTCCCCTTTCCTGGTGTGAAGGCTTACACGCAGCCGGCTTTAGCCCGGCAGTGGTGCCAACGGGTGCAGGGATCCCGACCGCTGTTTTTGGCCTGCCTGGGGTTTACGGAAACAGCTCTTGTGCCGGGCATCTCCGCTGCCGGCGCCACGCCCTCCTTGCGGCGCTACACGGCCCTTGCCGATGGAGAGGTGCTGCTGGGGGGCTATTCTCACCGCTTACCCACCTCTCCCGATGGCTATCCTTCACCGGTGGTGATCAGCCGCGCCGTCCTGAGGGAGTTGGGGATCCCCTGTCGCGTGTTCGACTGTGGTTTGCCGGAGCCGCTGCCGGGGGCAGAAACGGTAAGCGCCAGGGGGATGGCCCGCTGCTTGAGCACAGGGCAGGCTTTATCTCTGGAACGGGTGGGATCCCTGTGGCAGGAGGGGTACGAGCGGGGATCCCGGCTGGAGTCGAGCTACTGCGTCATCGGCGAATGTGTGGCAGGGGGCACCACCACGGCACTGGCGGTGTTGCTGGGGCTGGGCTGGCAAGCAGAGGGCATGGTCAACAGCAGCCACCCGGTCTGTAACCACGCCCAAAAGCTGGCCTTGGCGCGGCAAGGTCTGGCCCATCTCTCGCCCAACGCTACAGCGCCGGAGGTGGTGGCCGCTGTGGGGGATCCGATGCAGCCCTTTGTGGCCGGGCTGGCGATGGCGGCAGCCCAGCGGGGGCCGGTGCTGCTGGCGGGCGGCACCCAGATGCTGGCGGTGCTGGCCCTGATGCGGCGCTGGGGGGAAGAGCAAGGGATCCCTTGGCCCCCGGAGAACGTAGTGGTAGGCACCACCCGCTGGGTGGCCGAGGATCCCTCCGGCAATACGGTGGCCTTGGCCGAGTTGCTGGGAACTGCCCCCCTTTTGGCTACCCAACTGAGCTTTGCCCAGAGCCGCTACGCCCCCTTACAGGCTTACGAGCGAGGCTATGTCAAGGAGGGGGTGGGGGCGGGTGGGCTGGCCATTGCCAGCAGCCTATATGCCGGCTGGGGCCAGGCAGAGCTGTTGGCCGCCGTTGAGCGCAGCTACGAGCAACTTGTGCTTCAGGCCGGCTCCAGGGGGGCCATCGTCAGGCCCTCCCGCAGCAACTGTTGATGGTAGAGCTCCGCTTGCTCTTGCGGGCCGACCCAGACGACCGCTTGCCCTTCGGCATCCACCTGCACGGTTAGTTGTCGCGCCAAGGGCAGGGTCATGCCGGGGATGTACTTGAGCAGGCATTCGGTAACGTGCTGAAAGGTGTTGAAATCGTCATCCAAGACGATCACCTTGAAGTGGGGGTAGGGCTGACGAACCCGGGTTCTCGACGGAGACGACTGCTGAGCCAGTCGAGTGGGAGCTTCCGTGGTCATAGCAGCAGAACTCAAGACAACATCCCGTAACTTTAATGCCTCAGATTTGATTCAGCTTTCTCAACAGCCAAAAATAGGCCGCTGTTGATTCTGAGTCTATTCTAGTTCCTAGTCTAGTTAACTTCAGTGGACGCATGGGGTCTGCAGGCAGCCCATGTTTGCCCTCGGATTCCTTGCCGGTGCAAGAGATGGGAAAGAGGTGCGGATTCCCGACCCACTCTCACAACATCAGCTCTTCCCGCAGGGAGCGGCGGGGCTTTTTGCCGCCGAAGTGGCGCTCAAAGTAGAGGGCGGTGGCTTGCGACAGGAGCCCGGCTTCGACAAGCGCCTGACACAGGGATCCCCCCGGCGGCAGGTGCTTCTGGATCTGTTCGATTTGGACGGCGCTGACCAGCCCCGAAGCCTTAAGGTAGTCGGCTACATGCCGTCCACCTGCTAGGTACACAGAGTAGCCGTCTTCGCTGAAAAACTTGACCGTCTCTGGCTTGAGGCCGCTGTGGTGGGTCAGCACATCCGTGAAGGTGCCGCCCTCTGTTTCCCAGGCATGGATGACGGCTTCGATGCCAGCATTGTCGAGGAGGCCGGCTGCCCGCAATTGGGTCAAGATCCGCTGCACCCAAGGGGTGGCCCGCTGCAGCGCTTCCAAGTCCTCTTCTCCCAAATACCCTTGGGGCGGTAATTCCCCTTCTGCTGCTCTTGCGGCTACAGTCGGCGTTGAGATGGCCTGCGGCGGGACTTGTTGCTGGGCCGTAGGTACGGTGGCAGGGGGAGGGGCTGGCTGTGTCTGAACTGCTTGCAGTTGGGCTTGGAGCTGACGCACCTGCTCTTGGGCCTGTTGGAGCTGGGCTTGGGTTTCTTGGAGTCGGGCTTGAGTTTCCTGCAGTTGCATCTGCAGCCGGTGGATGGTCTCGGCGGCTTCTTGGCGGGCGTGGGCCAGGTCGGCGATGAGGCGAGTTTTCGTCGATTGAGCCAGTTGGAGTTGGTGCTGGTGCTCCTGCAACGATTGGCTCAGGGTGGCCAGTTGGGCTTCCTTCTGCTCCAGCGTCTGGCGCAGGTGGGCTTCCGTTTGCTGGTGCTGCTGCAGCCGGGATCCCAGCTCTTGCAGCTTGGGTTTGGCCTGGGATTGCCATTCTGTCAGCTCGTGGCAGCGGCGACGTAAGGTCTCCAGCTCGGCTTGGGAAGCTTGCAACTGTTTGGCCAGGGCCTGGACTTGCGCGGATCCCCGATCTTGCTGGGCTTGGAGCTGCTCCTCCAACTCTTGAATGCGCTGCTGGGCAGCCCTGTGTTGCTCGGATCCCTGCTGAATCTGGGCGGCCAGTTGGGCTTCCAACTCGGCCATTCGCTGCTGCTGGGCCTGGTAGTTAGCAATCTGCTGCCGCAACTGCTCGGCTGTAGCTTGCTGGTGCTGTCGCTCCTGCTCCAGTTGCGCCTTTAGGGCGGCAACCTGCTCTTGGTAGCGCTCCAGTTGGGCTTTGTATTGCGCGGTAGCTTTGTGAACCTGCTGCGCTGCCTGCAGCGGCGAAGCGTAGAGGGGAGGCTGATCCGGAATGGTGGACCACTGCTCCACCATCACTTCCCAACTGTTGGCAGCTCCTCGCCGTCGCCGTAGCTGCTGCTGCTTGTCGAGGGCCCACTCCAACCAGTGGGGTTGCACCCAGCCCTGCTGCACCAGGATCTCCCCCAACTTGCGCTCGGGGTGGTGCTTTTGCTGAAGCAGAGCTTGATACACGTGCTCCACCTCCAGGTAGCCGTGCAGCACCAGGATCTCGCCGATGCGCACCAACTCGACCGGGATCAAAGGATAGAGATCTTGCGGGGCAACCCAGCCGTGCTGCATACACAGCTCCCCCAACATCAGGGGGCTGTCCGCCTTTTCCCACATGGCCTGAGCCAACTGGGCGGGGGTGAGCAACCCCGCTTTGTTGAGGGCTTCCCCCAAGCGGATCTCGAACTTCTCCCGCTCAATAGCGGCTGGGCTGGGGCTGGTCAACGGATTCATGGGGCCTCTCGGACATGAGGAGTAAGCTTAACTACAGCTATCATGTCGGAAAATTCTTAGAAAGGCGAGGGAGTGTAACTGTGATGCATTTTGTCAAGCCGGGGATCCACGGATGTTGCAGGAATGTCCATCTTTAAGCTGCAAGAGGCCGTTGTTCCCGGCTCTGAGCAAACTGCTGAAGCCGGCGCAGCATCAGCAATTGTCCCAAGCCCAAGGGCAAGAGAGAAACGGCTTCTACCCGCAACTGCACCCAGCCGTTCCCCCACCGCCAATCACAGTAGCCATCGGCTCCGCCCCACATCAGCAGGCGCAGCCGTTCCGGCAGCAGGGTTTCCACTTGGTGCAGGATCGAGAGGGGGCCCCATTGGACGGCAAAGGTGCTGCCCGGCTCCAGCCTGGCGGGCAGGGATCCCTGCAATTGCTGTGGCCAGATCCACTGCTGCAACAACTCCACCTCGGTCAAGCAGCGCTGTATCGTCGATGCACTGGCCTCGACTTCGATGCGGATGGTGGAAGATTGGAATGTCCCGAGCATCCTTGTCCCGCGTAGGTGACCCCAAAACCAAAGCGGCAAGGGGGTGACCCCTGTTAACTCTATTCTGGCCGATTGCTCCCGATTTGCCTTTGAAAACGGCTCGTCCCCATGTGGTGGCCATCTTGGCCCAAAGTCTGGATGGCAAGCTGGCAGCTCACCGCGGGCAAAGGCCCCACTTCGCCAGCGCCGAAGACTATCGGCACCTGGAAAACCAAGCTGCCCGGCAACAGGCTTTGATTATGGGGGCGGCCACGCTGCGGGCCTACGGCACCAGCCTTCGCCTCCGGGATCCCGAGCTCATCCAACGCCGACTCCAGCAGGGCCTCTCCCCTCAGCCTCTGACGATCATCTGCTCCGGCAGCGGGGATATTCCTGAGGATTTGCCGTTTTTTCGGCAGCCCCTCACCCGTTGGCTGTGGACCACTCCCCAGGGATCCCGGATTTGGGAGAACCGCACCGGCTTTGCAGATATCTGGGTGGCTGCCGATTGGGATCTGCCGGCACGGCTGGCCCGCCTGCGCAGTTTGGGCATTGAACGGGTGGGGTTGCTGGGCGGGGGGCGGCTTTTGGGCGCGTTTTTGCAGGCAGGGAGCTTGGATGAGCTGTGGGTAACCCTGGCGCCGGTGTTGCTGAGTGGGTATGCCGATGCCCCGGCTAGCATCGAGGGCTGGCAACTGCAGGGATCCCCGCCCCAGCTGGAGCTGCTGGAGTGCCACCGTGGCTCTAAGGAGCTGTTTTTGCGCTACCGGGTCGAGTGGCCCTGAGGGGGCTCGCGAGAAAAAATTTTTGGACAAATTTAGATTTCTCAGAAATCCACAGGTTTTCCCCAGACTTTCCACAGGCGGGCGGGCTGTTTTCCACAGACTCCTTGCCACAGGAAACGGCAGCGAGGGTTTCTGTGGAAAAGTCCAAACTGGAAAGTTCAGGCGGATACACCTTTAGGAATGTAACGGGATCGCGCCGTTTTTGCCGATGGCATCAAAACCAGCGGCGGACTTTAACAAACTTGGAGCCGCTGCCCAGGATTGACAGCCCCCATGGGGCAGAGGGGAGAATAGCCGCACCTGAGGTGAGGGGGAGATTTTCCTGGCAGCTCTCCTCAGAGGCAAAGAACCCTTTGCCCAAGAACTCTATCCCTTCTCCTGCCTGAGACAAGGCCAAGGGGCAGCCTGGTATCCTCTGGCCGCTGCCGGACGGGCTAGGGGCAAACTTCTACAGACTGTCTTGCTTTTGACGGGGCTGATGCGGCCCCCGGCATACCCAAGTTAGAGAGCTGGGTTGGTTTGTTTGCGATTCCCTTCTGGGCAGGCCCGGTTTTGGCCGGATCCCTAGGTTTTCTTGGTTTCACTGTTAACCCCGAGTAGGTGGTTGGGCTATGGATTCTCCCACCGTCAGCATTTTGAGCGAAATTCCCGAGGAGCTACACGACACTCTCAAAAACTACCTCTCTCGTCACCCCGACTGGGATCAAGATCGGGTGGTGACGGCGGCACTCTCGCTATTCCTGCTCCAGAGCGGAGACACAGATCGGCGCGCCGCCCGTATTTACTTAGACAGCCTGTTTCGCCGCAACTGAGCCCTCGGAAGGCAAGCCCCGAGGATGGCCCGATGCATGGGCAGGGGGGTAGGAACACTCTGTCAAGAACGTCCTACTAACCTGAACTGTTAACCTGAGTAGGAAGATGTCCCGCTGTTGCCGCATGCCGGCGGGAAGGGTAAAAAGGGATCCACCAAGGGAAAAACCGTGCCACAGGGCTTCGGGCGAGGAAAAAGCGACCGGCAGACGGCTGGGCCAAAGGGCCTAGGACGAGGCTCCGCTCTACCCCCCTGCCCTTCCCCGGAGGCGACCCTGGCGCTGGCCGAGCGCCACCGACAAGCAGGGGATCTGGAGACGGCACTGCACCTCTGCCGGCAGCTTACCCGGGCCCATCCCCACCTGTTCGCCGCCCAGGCGTTGCTGGGATCCCTCTATCTGCAGATGGGGGATCCCTGCCAAGCCCTGACCCCCCTGCAATTGGCTTTGCATCTGAGAAGGGACTGGGTGCCAGCCTGGCAGGAGCTGGGCGATGCCTGGATGCTACTGGGCAACCCGGAGGAGGCGGCGCACGCCTATGAACAGGGCCTGGCTTTTGCTCCTGCCGATGGGCAACTGCTCTTCCGGTTGGGCAGTTGTTGGCTGGCTTTGGGGAAACGGGAGCAGGCGATTGCAGTGCTGCGCCAGGCCGCAGCAGCCCAGCCTCCCCAAGTTTATGCTTTGGCGACTTTGGGGAACGCCCTCCTGTTCGACAACCAGCTTGGGGAAGCAGAAGCCTGGTTTCGCCGCGCTCTTGCCCTGGCGCCGCAGGAGGGGCGGATTCTCGTCAACCTCGGCCACTGCCTGCACCTACAAGACCGCCTAGAGGAGGCCGCCGACTGTCTGCGACGGGCCATCCCGCTGCTGCGAGAGGATGCCCAGCCCCACAACAACCTGGGCACCGTCCTGCAAGAGCAAAACCAACTCGAGGCCGCTATTGAGGCTTATCGGCGCGGCCTGCAGTTGGCCCCCGACTGGCCGGAGATCCACTACAACCTGGGCACGGCCTTGCTCACCCTGGGCCGCTACGAGGAGGGGTGGCGGGAGTACGAATGGCGGCTGCAGCGACAAGGGGCAGCCTATCCGCGCTTGCTTTCGCCCCTGTGGCCGGGATCCCCCTTGGGCCAGCAGACGCTGCTTGTCTACGCTGAACAAGGGCTGGGGGACACCATTCAGTTTGTGCGCTACCTGCCGCTCTTGGCCGCCGCCCATCCTGCAGCCCAAATTTTCTTCCGCTGTCAGGGCTCCCTCGTCGAGCTGGTGCAAGCCGCCTTCCCCCAGGTACAGGTTATCTCGGAGAGGGATCCCTTGCCTCCCTTTGACTGGCACCTGCCCCTGCTCAGCCTGCCCCGCCGCCTGGGCACCACGCTGGAGACAATTCCCAACCGCATCCCCTATCTGGTCTGTCCCGATTGCAGCTCCGCCTGGCCGGAAGATTGGCCCGAGGTTCCCCAGAGGGGGATAAAGGTGGGGCTGGTGTGGGCCAGTGGCCGCCGCGCCACCCCCGAACTCAACCGCGTGCAAAGGTTGAAAAGCTGTCCTCTCGACCTCCTGCTCCAGCACCTCCACTTGCCCGACGTGCAGTGGGTCAGCCTACAGGTGGGGGAAGATCTCAGCCAGTGGGCCCCCCTCTTGGAGCAGCACCAGGTGATGGAGCTGGGATCCCGTTTTCGCAGCTTTGTCGATACCGCTGCAGCGGTTGCTCACTTGGATCTGGTGATCAGTGTCGATACCGCCGTGGCCCACTTGGCCGGGGCGATGGGCAAGCCAGTGTGGGTGCTGCTGCCCTTTGCCGCCGATTGGCGCTGGCTCCTCCAGCAGCAGGACAGCCCCTGGTACCCCGGCGTGATGCGCCTGTTCCGTCAAGAAGCTCGTGGCAACTGGGTTGGCCCGCTGCAGCAGATGCGGAGGGCTCTGGAAGAGCTGCTAAGGGGGATCCCGTCCTACTCCTCGCCTTTTGGAACGATGCGCTGAAACAGATAGCCGGTACCGCGGGCTGTCAGGATAAGCTCAGGGTTGCTCGGGTCATCCTCCAACTTGGCCCGCAGCCGCGAGATGTGGACATCCACCACCCGCGTATCCACGTGGCGCTCCGGCGTGTAGCCCCACACCTCTTGCAAAATCTCGGCGCGGGAAAACGGCTCCCCAGAGCGGCTGACCAGCAGCTCCAGCAAACTAAACTCCATCCCCGTCAGGCGGATGCGCTCGTCCCGCTTGTAAACCTGCCGCTTATTGGTATCGATGCGAATGTCCCCCACCTGAATCACCCCTGAGCTGGGGATCCCTTCATGGGACGACCGCGCCACCCGCCGCAGCACCGAACGAATGCGGGCCTCCAGCTCTTTGGGCGAAAACGGCTTAACCACATAGTCGTCTGCCCCCAGCTCCAGCCCGGTAATGCGGTCGGCCACGTCCCCCAACGCCGTAAGCATGATGATCGGGATGTCGGATTCTTTGCGCAACTCCTGGCAGACCCCGTAGCCATCCAGCTTCGGCATCATCACATCCAGCACCACCAGGTCAGGGTCCTGCTTGCGGAAAACCTCCAGCGCCTCCTCCCCATCGGAAGCAGTAACCACGTCGTACCCGATCATCGAGAGGCGAGTCTCCAAAATACGGCGGATGCTGGCCTCATCATCGACCACGAGAATCCGTTCTTTGCGCTGGGCTTCCACGGTGCTGCAACTCCTAAACTTCTAGATGAAAAGGATTGGAAAAAATTGAGGTGAGCGCGAACTCGAGGTGGTCAGACGCAGCCTCCTCAGGGGCTCCTTCTGGATGGGTGGACTTCCCCTGGGAACTGCAACGCTGCCAAACCCTTGTTTGTCGGCAACGGAAACCGCAATCCAAGGATGCAGCTCCAGAAAACAAACACCGAAGGCTCGCCCGGCACTCGATTCAATCTTGTTAAAAGCGCCAACTTCAACTTCACTTGCTCCTGCTCGGTAGCACAGGTGTGGCACTCCTCCCCAAACCCTACCGCGGTTGACTGGCGCCAAACCGAATCTGAGAAGCCTTCGTAAGAAGTTACTTTCTACCACCTAATCTATCATCCAGAAGCGGCTGCTAACCCGCCTTAACCCTCTATTGTGCGGCCATTTTGCCCGACTTGATACATACCTTCACAACTTCTTCAGGTTGCTGCCAAGCTTTCGGAATCCTCCTCAGAAAAAGCTGCTGCCGCAACTGGGGATCCCTGGCCATTTGAAGCAGGGAGGAGGGTTTCGGCAACAGGGACAGGGTAGCAACTGACGAGCAGACCGGCGGAACGGATTTCGCGGTCGGCATGCAGCTCCAAAACCCGCCGCAACAGACGTTCTGCCGCCAGCCAAGTTGCCAGAGGCAGCGCACGCTCGGCCAGCCGGGACAAGGTCGGGTTGGGCAGGGATCCTAAAGCCTGCAGGACGGAATGAGAGACCCAGGCAACTGGGCTGAGTCGCTGCGCCAGCCGACAAGGATCGCAGACCAGGCCGCCCACCTGGGGACAGAAGAAAACCTCGCCCACTAACTCTTTCCCACAGGAGTAGCAGGCTTGTACCGAGGGGGCAACCCCCCCCACCACTAAAAGGTGGTAGAGCCCATGGACAAGGAGCGGCAAAACGGCCTCTGTTGCAGGGGCCTGCTCGATGCGTTCCAGATGCTCCACCAGCAGCACAAACAGCTCTTCCTGGGGCTGGTTGGGCAGGGCCAGCAGCAAAGCCACCTCCGCCAGGTACTGGGCTGCTGTGAGGTGGGCCAGGCTGCGGCCCAGACGGGGAAAACTCTGCAGGGTTTCTGCCTGGGCGATGCGCTGGAGACGCCGCGAGGGATCCGTTTGGGCCGACCAACGCCCCCGCGCCACCAGCAGATCGTTGACAACAAAAGGCTCCATCCGTCCTCCCCATTTGGAAGGCTGCTTACGGGATCCCTTGGCCACCGCCCGAATCAAGCCCTGCTCGCGGGTCAAAATGGTAACGATCCGATCCGCCTCCCCCAGCGGTATCGCTTTGAGGTTAATGCCCGTCACCCGGTAGGTGACCCCACTCATGGGCCGTCAGCTCCTCTAGCCTGCAGCTCTCGCATCAGCTCCAGCCCCCAGGAGGTGCCGATGCGGCTTGCCCCCGCGGCGATCATCGCCTCCGCCTGCGCCACTGTGCGGATGCCGCCCGAAGCTTTGACTCCCACCCTGCCGCGGCTAAGCTGCCACAGCAGTTGCACATCGGCCAGTGTCGCCCCTCCCATCCAGCCGGTAGAGGTCATCAAGAAAGCGACTCCCGCGTCCATGCAGATCTCAGCGGCCAGCCTTTTCTCCTCGTCAGTGAGCTGGGCTGTCTCCAAAATGGCCTTGACGCACACCCCCGTCTCCTCCACAATTTGAGCAATCTCGGCGTGGAGGCGATCCAGCTCCCGCGCCTTGAGCCAGGCCAAATTGATGCGGACATCCAGCTCCTGGCACCCCTGCTCCGCCGCCAACTGGGCCTCGTAGAGCTTGACCTCCGCCGTGTTGGTGCCCAGGGGAAACCCCACCACGGTGCTCACCCGTACCCGAGCTCCGTGTAACCGCTCCACCGCCCGTGGCACGTAGCAGGGAGGCACGCAAAAAGTGGGGAAGCCATAGCGCAGAGCAATTTCACACCCCTGGTCGATCTCCTCTGGGGTCACCATCGGCAGCAGCAGAGTGTGGTCGATGTACTCCGCCAAGTTAATCGGGCCGTCTGCCAGGCCCTTGGGCTCCAGAGAGAGCATCAGTTGCCCGATTCCACAGCACTATCTCTACTCTAGCCCCAAAGATCCCGGAGAGCAGCCGCAGCAGCCAATCCCCTCTGCCCCTGAGATTTCAGCTAGAAACCGCAGGAGCCCCGCCCTGTACCCCCGTATACGGGAGGAGGGGGCCGGTCAGGGCCAGGAGGAATGCAGAGGACGTATAGTTGCAACATGACCCAAGTTTTAACTGTCTCCTGCAAGCTCAAGGTATCTGCGTCGCAAGCCGCCAAGCTGGATGCGACTCTGGATGCCTTTGCACAAGCACTAAACTGGGTCAACCAAAACACACCAGAGAAGGTGGTCAACGCAGTCAAGCTTCAATCGCTCTGCTACCACGAAATTCGTACCCGATTTGGGTTCTCCAGCAATAAGGACTCCGTCCCGCTAGCGCAAGTGGCACAGCAGGTAGGCAGGAGGCTAGCCGCTGCACGTAAGAGTGCCCAACAGAAAAACCGTTCAGTTAAAGCGTTTAAGGGCGGCTTTGTCACGTACGACGCTCGCATTTTCTCCTTCCGTGAGAGGGACTGGACAGTATCGCTGACCACCGTTGAGGGACGCGAACGCTTTGAGCTGGATGTTGGCTCCTACCAGCGCGGGATGCTGGCGGGTTCTCATCCCAAAGCAGCCACGTTGGTCAAACGCCAAGACGATTCCTACTCCATTCAAATTTGCGTGGAGTCTGAGGTACTGGAACCGCAGAACACCGCCAAGGCGATTGGCGTGGATTTGGGTAGGAGGGATATTGCGGATATTGCTCATACCTCTGAGGGGGACAACTGGAATGGACAGCAGTTGAACCAGGTCAGAGACCACTACTCCCGGTTGAGAGCGGTTCTCCAACGCAAAGCCAGTCAGGGCACACGCAGTTCTCGACGGAGATGTCGGCAACTGCTGCAACGGCTGTCTGGTCGGGAGAGACGCTTTCAAGCCTGGGTGAACCACTGCATCTCTACTCGCGTCAGCGGGACGGAGTCCTTAGCCATTGTTGCTAGGGCCAAAGCTACCTGTAGCATCCTTGCCTTGGAGGACTTGACTGGGATCCGTGAACGAGTCAACCAACAGCCACGCAGCAAGACGGAGCGGCGGCGGTCGAACAGTGAGGCCTACGGCCCGCTAGCGCGAGGGGCGTTCTACCCGTTGCGGCAGTTTGTGCACTACAAGGCCGCCAGAGCAGGGATCCAGGTTGTGGTGGTGCCGCCTGCCTACAGCTCGCAGACCTGCCACCGGTGTTTGTGGCTTGGGCAGCGGGAAGGGAAGCATTTTCGTTGTGTGAACCCAGCTTGTGGTTGGGAAGGGGATGCAGATTTTAACAGTGCCAACGTCATTGCCCTTTTGGGGGTCGCTGTAAACTGGCCCCCGGCCCCCCTTACATCCCCCCGTATACGGGGGGAACGAGGGGGGCCCGTGGTTGGCTTGCCAACTGCAGGGCTACAGAAAGCCCGCTCCGTACCGCTTAGCGGTCGGAGCCGGGTAGTTTACGGTCTTGCTGGGTGAATCGAGAGAGAACTTGCTGCCAAAGGTGGGCAAGCTGGGATCCCCTGCCCTTGGCGTACAGCAGGCGGGATCCCTCTGCCTGAGGATCGGGTTCTAGGCGCAGCCAGAGGTAGGTTGCTGGCAAGTAGGGCAGGTACTGAGGCCATTCGATGGCGGTGATCCCAGCTTGGCTCCAAAGTTCTTCCAGCCCCAGATCGTCGAGAGCTGAGGACTCGGCTCCGCCAGAGGGGGATCCCAGACGGTAGAGATCGCAATGAAAAAGAGGGATCTGTCCGGTGTGGTATTCCTGGAGCAGCACGAAGGTGGGGCTGTCGATGGGTTCAGGGATCCCCAAGCCCTGGCCTAGGCCCTGTACAAAGGTGGTTTTGCCGCTGCCCAGGTTCCCTTCTAGAAGGATCACTAGGCCGGGAGGGGGGTTTATCCTGCTCCTGCCCTGGGGGTTGTGTTGCTGGCCTGAAGAGTCAAGGAGGCGAACGGCAGCCTGGGCTACCAGGGCCGCCAGCGATTGGGTGGCAGCGGCAAAGGGCAACACCAGAGGAGAAGCTTGTTGCCAAAGCTCTTCATCTCGTGCGCTCGCCATGGCTTACGGCTCCTTCGAGGGGTGCTCAGGGGTGGGGATCCCTGTCGAGAGATCAGGTGAGGGCCTCACTGGGCTTAGGTGAGCAGAAGCACGTCTTTGGGCGGTCAGCATCACGGCCAAGCCAGCTCCGATGAGCAACAGGCTCACTCCCTGGGCCACTCGCAAGGACCCCAGCATGAGGCTGTCGGTGCGCAGCCCCTCGATCCAGAAGCGTCCAAGGCTATACCCCAGCAGGTAGAGACCCAGGAGGCTACCAGGCGGAGGCTGACGCCGATAGCTCAAAAAGAGCAGGATCCCGAAGAGGCCCAAGTTCCAGAGGGACTCGTACAGAAAAGTGGGATGCACACGGGATCCGTCGGGGAGCTGTAGCTGGATCCACAGAGAACTATCCGGAGGCAAAACCTCTCCATAGGCCTCGTTGTTGAAGAAGTTGCCCCAGCGACCGATGCTCTGGCCAAGGCTGAGGGAAGGAACGATGCAATCGGCCAGCAGCCAGAAGTTCAGCCGCTGCCGGCGGGCAAATAGGTAAAGTGCCGCACTGCCCCCCAGCAAAGCGCCATGGATGGCCATCCCCCCCTGCCAGAGGGCCAGGACTTTCCACCAAGGGCCATCTCGATATCGCTCCCACTCAAAAGCCACGTAGTAAAAACGGGCAAGGGGCAGGGATCCCACCACCAGCCACAGCAGCAGATCAGACATGGAATTGGGGGGAAGACCGCGCCGTGCCGCCAGGTGGCGGGCCAGGAGCAAGCCCAGCACCATGGCTAAGCCGATCAGCAGGCCATACCAACGCAGGCTAAAGGGGCCCCAGGTGAACACAATTGGACCGGGGGATTGCAACACCAGGGTCATGAGCACGGCGGTATTCCTGAGCTGGTCTTTCTAGCTCACTCTACCTATTCTGCGACCCTCACCCCCAGCCCCTCTCCCTGAGGGAGCAACCCTCACCCCCAGCCCCTCTCCCTAAGGGAGAGGGGAGCTGGGAACTGAGGCAAGGTACGAGCTGACTCCAATTTGGAGGGAGATAAAGGGATCCGCTGAGGGCAACAAGGCGACAATGCTAGAATGCAGGCTCGATTTTCCACCGCAACTCCTGGGGGAGGGTGCTGGCCATGACCCGAAGCAAAGCTGCTGCCGTGAACAATGGAGACGACTTGGACAAGTTGAAGTCGGAGAAACGCAAAGCTCTGGATCAAGTGTTGGGCCAGATCGAGCGCAATTTCGGCAAAGGGGCGATCATGCGCTTGGGAGATGCGGCCCAGATGCGGGTGGAGACCATACCCAGCGGCGCTATCACCCTCGACTTGGCCATGGGCGGTGGCTACCCCAAGGGGCGAATCATCGAAGTCTTCGGGCCGGAATCTTCTGGGAAAACCTCGGTTGCTCTGCACGCCATTGCCGAGGTGCAAAAACGAGGGGGAACAGCCGCCTTTGTGGATGCCGAGCACGCGCTGGATCCCACTTATGCAGCAGCTTTGGGGGTGGATATCCAGAATCTGCTCATCTCCCAGCCAGACACGGGGGAGGCAGCTTTGGAGATCGTCGATCAACTGGTGCGATCTGCTGCTGTGGACATTGTGGTGGTGGACTCGGTGGCAGCGCTGGTTCCCCGCGCCGAGATCGAGGGGGATATGGGAGATGCCCACATGGGACTACAGGCCCGCCTGATGAGCCAAGCACTGCGCAAGATTGCCGGCAACGTCAGCAAAACCGGATCAATTGTTCTGTTCCTTAACCAGTTGCGCTCCAAAATCGGCGGCATGGGCTACGGCCCCCAGGAAACCACCACCGGCGGCAATGCCCTCAAGTTCTATGCGTCGGTGCGGCTGGATATTCGCCGCGTGCAAACTCTAAAAAAAGGTGCTGAAGAATACGGGATCCGAGCGCGGGTCAAGGTGGTGAAAAACAAAGTTGCTCCCCCCTTCCGGCGGGCAGAATTTGACATCATCTTCGGCCAGGGCATCTCCAACATCGGCTGCATTGTCGATTTGGCTGAGGAGATGGGCATTCTCAAACGACGCGGTTCCTGGTACAGCTACAAAGAGGAGAATGTGGCCCAAGGGAGAGACAATCTGGTCGTTTACCTGAAAGAAAAGCCGGAGATCCTGGCGGAGGTGGAAGCGGCTGTGCGGGAAAAACTTTCTGCAGGGGTAACGGTTTCTGCCAGCCGACCGGGGGGGATGGAGGAGGGAGAGCAGGAAGAGATTGAGGCCCCCATCTTTGCAGATGAGGAGTTGTGAAACGAGGGCGGCTCTTCAAGCTGTGTCTCTCAACTGGGCTCGCCGCTGGCGCAAAGCTTCGTAGAGCAGCAATCCCCCTGTCATGGCCACGTTGAGGGATTCGACGCCCTCGGCCATCGGGATCCGCACCTGGGCATCGGCCTGCTGGATGGTGGATGCCTTTAGGCCAGCCCCTTCGTTGCCCAAGAGAAAAAGGGTTGGCCGGGTGAGGTCGTGATCCCAATGGCAGGTGGCCAGAGGGGAGAGGGTGGCGGCCAAAACTTGGATCCCTTGGCGACGACAGGCCTGGATCCAGGTGGGCAGGTCGGGCAAGACTTGCGGCGGGCGGCGAAACCACTGGCCGGCGGAGGCCCGCAGGACTTTGGGGTTTTCCGGATCGACGCTGTCTGCGCTTAGCCAGAGGCCATCGGCTCCGGTGGCCGCCACGACGCGGATCAGGGATCCCAAATTACCTGGATCTTGCAGGGCTTCGACCACCAAGCCCAGGCGCAACGCCTCTGGGGGAGGGGAGGCGATTTGCCGGCTAACGGCCACAGCTACAACCCCTTCCGGAGACTCGGTGGTAGAGAGGGCCGCCATCACTTCTAGGCTGACGGCCTGCCGCCGCAGATGCTGGGGCAGGCTGGCCAACAACTGGGGATGACGCTCGGCCCAATCGAAGGTGTAGCAGACAGCTCGCAGAGGCCAGCCGACCCCCAGCGCCTCTTCGAGGAGGTGGGATCCCTCTATTAAGAAGGCGCCCTGTTCCCGCCGGCCTTTGCTGCGGTGCAACTGCCGCAACTGCCGGATCCAAGGGTTTTTTGGGCTGGTGAGGAGCTCAGAAGCCATGCGGAGGAAGAGGAGAGATGGAACGGGGAAGGCTTAATCGCAGCGGCGCAGCCGTTGGATAAAAAATCCATCCCGATCCTGGCGATGGGGCCAGATGAGCAGGGGATCCCCTTCGGCGGCCCAGTGGGGATGCCGGTTCAGAAAAGACTGGATGACCGCCTCGTTTTCGGCAGGATGCAGGGTGCAGGTGGCGTACACCAACAGTCCGCCCGGCTTGAGCCAACGGGCTGCCACCTGCAACAGCCGACCCTGCAGATGGGCCAGCTCCTGCACCTGATCGGGGGTTTGGCGCCAGCGGGCATCGGCATGGCGGTGCAGGGTTCCCAGGCCGGAGCAGGGAGCGTCCAGCAACACCCGGTCGGCGCTCTGCCAGGGGGGCAGGGGGGCAGGGGGTTCGGCAGCGGCGCTCAGGGATAACAGGTCGATGGCCAGGGGACGGATCGAGCGCAAGCCTAAGCGCTGCACATTTTCCTCTAGGCGCCGCAGGCGGTGGGGATGGCGATCCAGGGCCCAGATCTCGCCGCGATCCTGCATCTGCTCGGCCATGTGGGTGGTCTTGCCGCCGGGGGCGGCACAGCAGTCGATCACCCGTTCCCCTGGCTGGGGATCCAGCCAATGCACCACCTGCTGGGCGCTGGCATCCTGAACACTCCACCAGCCCTGGGCAAAGCCCGGCAGGGCCCTGATATCGCCGGCAGGCCGCCCTAGCCGCAGGGCGCCCGGCACCTCAGGGATGGGTGAGGCGGGGATCCCCACTTCTGCCAAGGCTTGAATGACTTTGTTCACATCTGCCCGCAGCGGGTTAACCCGCAGATCCAGGTGGGGCGCTCGGTTGAACCAGGCGCACAACTGCTCGGTCTCGGCTGGCCCCAGGCGCTCCCACCAGAGGCGCACCAGCCAGTCGGGAAAGCTGTGCCGGATCCCCAAGGCCTGAATCGGATCCGTGGGCAGCGTGTCCTGTAAGGGCTTGAGGGGATCCTTTTCCGCCCCATCCAACGCTTGCCGCTGGTAGGCACGCAAGATGCCGTTCACCACCCCTGTCAGGGATCCCAGGCCCACCTGGCGGGCCAATTCCACGCTGGTGTGGATGGCGGCGCTGGGGGGGATGTGATCCAGAAAAGCCAGTTGGTAAAGGCCAAGGTGCAGAATCAGCCGCAAGTCGGGCGGTTGCTGGTAGGCAGAGCGGCGGGCAAAGCAGTCGATCAGGGCATCAAGGGTGCGGCGACGGCGGGTAATGCCGTACACTAGCTCGCTGACCAGGTGCCGGTCGGCGGGGATCAGGCGGCTATGGGCCAACAGGTGCTCCAGCACCAGGTCGGCGTAGGCGTTTTGCCGCTCGATCTTCTGCAGAGCCAAGAGGGCCAGTTGACGCGCGTTCATGGTCGCCCCAAAGGTTTTCCTATCCGCTGCCCTTGTCCAGGATCCCCGCTGGGCGATACTGGAAAAGCTCTTCTCCAGGGATCCCATCATGCCTCACGCCAGTGTCTTTCTCGAGGTGATCCCCGCCATCGACCTTTTGCAGGGCCGCGCCGTGCGTCTTTACCAAGGCGATTACGCCCAGGCGGAACAGGTGGCCGCCGACCCCATCCAGCAGGCAGAAATCTGGGCTGCCCAAGGGGCGCCTCGCCTGCACGTGGTAGACCTGGACGGGGCCAAAAGCGGGGATCCGGTTAACTTGCCCATCATTGCAGACATCGTCCGCAAACTGGCCATCCCGGTGCAGGTGGGGGGCGGGATCCGATCTCTCGAACAGGCGCGGCAGTTGCTGGACTTGGGGGTAGATCGGGTGATCGTCGGCACTGTCGCTGTGGAGGATCCCAACACTCTAGAGGCGATGACTCAGGCCTTGCCAGGACGCATCTGGGTGGGGATTGACGCCCGCCAAGGGCAGGTGGCTACCCGCGGCTGGCTGAACACCACCCCCCTGCCGGCCACCGAACTGGTGCAACGGGTACAAGCTCAAGGGGCTGCCGGGATCATCTACACCGACATTGGCCGGGATGGCACCCTGGCCGGCCCCAACCTGGAGCAGTTGCGGCAGGTTCTGGCTGTTTCCCGCCTGCCGGTGATTGCCTCTGGGGGCATCGGCTCGCTGACGGACTTACTTGCCCTGCTGAGCTTGCCGGGTTTGGCCGGAGCCATTCTGGGCAAGGCCCTTTACTCAGGAGCCATCTCCCTGCCGGAGGCGTTGCGCGCCGTGGGGCCGGGCCGCTGGCAAGATCTGCCGCCAGAAACGGGATCCCGGTGGGCCTAGGAAGAAACAGCCCTGGCAAAATTTTTGCCATACTCTATGAAACCGACATGTAACTAAACAGCTTCTGGGAAACCAACTGGGAAGGAAGCTCTTCCCCAGACTGACTCTTGTCTAGGCGTTTATGGAAGTTCCCGCCCTTCGCCCCGCCGTTCAAGCCTTACAGCCGGAGTTGGTGGCCTGGCGCCGCCACTTGCATAAGTACCCAGAGCTGGGTTTCCAAGAGAAGCAAACTGCCGCCTACATCAGCCACCGCCTGAGAAGTTGGGGGATCCCGCACCAGACCGGCATCGCCCACACCGGCATTGTGGCCACCATCGCGGGAGAAGAGCCAGGGCCGGTTTTGGCGCTGCGGGCCGACATGGATGCCCTACCCATTCACGAGGCCAACGAAGTCGAATACCGTTCCGCCATCCCCAACGTTATGCACGCCTGCGGCCATGATGGCCACACGGCCATTGCCCTGGGCACCGCCAAGCTGCTGCAGCAGCAGCGCCAAAGCCTCAGAGGCACCGTCAAAGTCATTTTCCAGCCCGCTGAAGAAGGTCCCGGCGGAGCCAAGCCAATGGTGGAAGCGGGGGTGCTGAAGAACCCAGATGTAGAAGCCATCCTCGGCTTACACCTGTGGAACAACCGTCCTCTGGGCACCATTGGCGTCAAAAGTGGCCCCTTAATGGCCTTTGCCGATCGCTTTCAAATCGAGGTCATTGGACGGGGCGGCCATGCCGCTCTTCCCCAGCAGACGGTGGATGCCATTGTGGTCGGATCCCACATTGTGAGCGCTTTGCAGACCATCGTCTCCCGCAACGTGGATCCACTGCAGCCGGCGGTGGTGACGGTGGGCCGCTTCCGGGCCGGCGATACTTTCAACGTCATCGCTCCCAGGGCAGAGATTTGGGGCACCGTGCGCAGCTTTCAGCCGGAAGTGCGGGATTTGCTGGCAAGGCGTATTGAAGAAATCGTGGCCGGCATTTGCCAAGCCTACGGGGCCACCTACGAGTTCCAGTACGAGCGGGGCTATCCGGCGGTTCACAATGACCCTGCCATAGCAGCCCTGGTAGAACAAGCCGCCCGCCAGGTGTTTGGTTCAGAAGCCGCGATCGTTCCTGAGATGACCCTGGGCGGGGAAGATGTCTCGTTTTTCCTCAACGAGGTGCCCGGCTGCTACTTTTTCCTGGGATCCGCCAACCCTGCCAAAGGACTAGATTATCCCCATCACCATCCCCGCTTTGACTTTGATGAAGCTGCTCTCGGCATTGGCGTGGAGCTGTTCTTGCGCTGCATTGAAAACTACACCGGAAAGACTTTGGGCTGAGGGGAGCACTTCCCAGAAAAGCTATGGCCACTGGAATTAGTTAATAACTGACGAAGCCGCTCGCTACGTCAAGTCCTAGCTCCCCTCTCCCTCAGGGAGAGGGGCTGGGGGTGAGGGCCTCAGGGAGAGGGGTCGCCTCTAGGGCCGGAGTAGGTCGGCGGATCCAGCGCCGGGGATCGGCAAGCGTTGCAGCGGTTCTGGGGTGGGCGGGGCAGGGACAGGGTTCAAGGCGGTGGGAATGTACAGGGGCTTGGGATCGGGATCCCCGCCGAAGGCCAGCAGAATGGCCCGCAGCAGGGCCTGTCGCTGTTGCCGGGTCAGGGCTTGCACGGCTGCCTTGTCTTGGGCATAGGGGTTAACCGTCAGGCGCTCGGCACCCGGGTAGCGCTGGGCAACTATCGGCTCATTGGCGTCCAAATAGTCCGCTAGCGTCAGTTGCCAGTCAAAGCGGTCGGTAGGAGAGCGACCGACCACCTGCAGGTGGTAGACCATCATCCGCCGCACCAAGGTATCTTCCTCGGGCGCGGGGCCGCCGTCGTTGGGGTTCACGGGGGTATAGCCATTTTCCAGCGGCAAATCTGGCAAGGCCGCGTAGACCTGCCGCGCCGCCTCAGGGATCAGCCGCAACTGGGCATAGGCAGGGCCGGATCCCAGTAGAGCCACAGCGGCAATGCCCACCCAACTTCGCCAAAGAGCTTGTTTCCTCACCACAACTTTCTTCTCCGCTGGCAGCAAACTAGCGTTCCAAATGGTCGTGAAACTACTTTTTGAGCTGCAATGCTCATCTCTCCTGAGCAGAAAAGCTTGGGATCCCGGAGCACTTGGGAAGTGTCGCAACCTACAAGGGACGGTCATGAACCGTTCTAAACTGCATGGATTTTTTGACTCAACATTTATAGACAGGATGCTCGGCTGCTGGTTGACCTCAGCTTTTGAGGATCTCTAGTCAATACTCAATCCCTCAACCACTTGAGGCTGAGGACGTGGCTTAAGGGGAGCAGATTGGGCCAGGCGATCCCGTTGGCGATGCGCCTGAAAGTGATTTTGCCACAAGCCGAGGATATCTAGGGTTTCGCCACCATGCTGGGTGTAGCGCTGCCGCACTTTACACAGAACAGGGGTATTGACACACACACCGGAGACGATTACCTGACCCTTGCTCAAAGCCGGCAATTCTTGGAGCAGATCCCGTCCGGCAGCCTCAACGCTGTGGCGCAGGTTTTCTTGATCGGAAGGGTTGACGATTCGCATCAAAAATTGGCTCATGCATTGCGACAGAATATCCGAGTCCAACTTGCCGGGGCGTTGCGTAATGAGACCTACTCCCAGTCCAAACTTGCGTCCTTCGCTAAGGATGGTGCGCAACACCTGCTTGCAGCGGGAAGGCTCGTGGGCAGGGGCAAAGCGATGGGCCTCTTCCAACAAGATAAAAACAGGATAGGGCAGGTAATTTTCATCCCCCGGCTGGATCTTGCCTTTATGGGTGTTAATGCGGGCGTAATTGGCCTGGCGCAGAATAGCAGCGGCAATCACCTGCTGCTCTTCCTGGCTAATCTCGTGCATTTGTAAGATGGTTACCTGCCCTGGCTCAAACAAATCCTTTGGAGCCAGGTGTTCTACATTGCTGAAATAGGGAGAGCGATCGATCTGCTCCAGCTTCCACTCCAGGGCAGGTGCTGAGGATCCTTGAGATCCATCTTCCTTGGAATCCGCTTCGTTGACGGCGTCGATCAGATCCTGAATTGTCCAACGTACCGGATTAAACTGGGTAACCTTGCGGAAAGCCTTCTCTAGGAAAGATTTCTGCCGGTCGGTGGTCTCTGGCAGGAGGGTAAGGATATCGAAAAAGTTGAGAGAAGACACGCGGATCTTAATTTCTTGTGGGGAGAGAACCTTAACCTTAGGGCGGTAGCCGTCTTCGCCCAAAAACTTGGGGTGGGACTGCATCTCTGCCAGCGTATGGTATTCCCCATGAGGATCAAAAATAAGAACAGCAGCCCGGTTTTTGGGCAACATCAACTCTTCAATCAAGACCCCTGCCGTATAGGATTTTCCGGATCCCGTCCCTGCCAAAATAGCCAGATGGGTGCTAACCATTTCCTTGACATCCAGCACCACGGGCACCGCTCCCTCATCGCGCAACAGCAAACTGCCCAAGTGAGCGCCCCCAATGGCTGTTTCATCCCGTTTGTTCAAAATCGATTTCAGCAGACGATTGGAGGCCAAAAAGACTTTGGCACCGGGATCCGGAGGGCGACGGGGGTTAATAAAGCCCATGGCGCGGTGAAAATAGCCGATGACCTCGACGGTAACTGCGTAGATTTCTGGGTTGGGATGGGTAAAGCCCACCAAAGCCACAATGGTGCTGGGATCGATCTCGGTGTCGGCAAAGATGCGATCGGGAATGTGATCCAAAAGCTGGACTTGGCTGATTTTGCCTAGGATTTGCAGGGTTTGGGACTGGAGATCCCGCACTTCATAGTAGACAAAATCGCCTACCCTTACGGCTTGGGTATTGGAAGTGATAAACACATATTGGTTGGGGGTTTCACCGGGGCCCTTGACGGTGCCGATTACCTCTGGGGCCTCTTCATCAGAGGAGAAAACAGCTTTTGGATAGCGCCCATTCTCAGAGGGCTGAGGCATCCCTACAGTTTTTTTGGTCATCAGCGCATCGCTCCTACGGTCATTTTCCAGGCCAATTCTTTGCTTAGAATTTGCAGGGCCCGCTGTTGGGCTGGATCGGAAAACATGGGTATGATATCGTTCAAGACTTGATAAATAAGGTGGTCAGCAAAGTTGCCACCGCTGCTCAAGAGCAATCCATAATACGAAAACTGGGTTTGACCTTGAGGATCTTGGTGAAAACGTAGGATTTCTTCTTGGCTCATGCGAAAAACGGGTGTGTTTACGGGCACCACCACGCGCGGGATCCCTTGCCGGCCACAGCCCCGCTCTTCGTCCAAAGCTCCGATGAGAACCACCGAAAGCAGTGTGCGCACCTCGTTTTGTAAATCAGGGGAAAAATAGGGATCCGGCTGGCTGGAAAGGCGTGGGCCGGAGTTGAGAAAGAGTGGGTTGACAATTTGGGTGTTATAGACCAGACCCACAGCCCAGTGCCGTTGATCGCTCTCCAGCTTAACAAAGCTGCCAAAGCCATAGTCGTCGGGAGAGGGAGGATTCTTGACTTCTAAGATGTCATCCACCTGCACTACGTAGTCGCAGTGATTGTTGGAGCGAACCACCTTGCCCAATCTCATCGAACCCGCCTCCGCTGCAGTTTACTCACCGTTTTCTGAGATAACCTGAGGCTGAGCTTCTCGCGGCTTGCCCAATCTTGCATCAGGCGCAGGAAAAGGTTGCGATCTTCGTTGCGAATGACGGCTATTTGATCGGCTGTCTCCAACACATAGGGATAGCCTCTTCCAATGATCACCTCGCAGCGCACCAGATCCACCACCCAGTCCAAAAGTCCTGCCTCATAAACCCAAACCGGTATCTCCAGCCGGGCCGGAAAGTTGTTGTTGGTGCGCAAATAAATAAATCCCACCCGCTCCCGCATTTCTTGGTAGGAGTTGAGGATCCCATCTTGAGGGTTGAGGCTGCCGCCACGAGCGCAGATAAAAAAAGGCGTGCGCTCCCCCCACTCTAGCCAGGGGCTGAGCAATTGGGCATCGTGGAGCTGAGGAGCTTCAGGAAGATCGAAGCAATGCCGCAGCAATGTCACCAGATCCGAGGTATAGGTGGTGTCGATGTAGGCAACGATGGGGATCCGGTTTTGCTCGCTGGCCCGCAGCACCTGGAGTAAACATTGTACGTAGAAATCTCGGCTTTCCGGCTCAAGAGCTTCCGCGAAGGTAGCCACCAACGCCCCATCTAAAAAGGCCAACTTTCGGGATCCAGGCTGAGCTCTCCGGATATATTCCACCAGCTTTTCTGTTTCCATTTGAAAGCGACGCATGTTGACAACGCGCTCTTTGGGCTCACCGTTGCTATCGGATCCCAAATCCTTTGGAGTCAGTACATCGACTTGAATATCTTTCTCATACAGGCCTTGGGCAGAGTGATGATTCTCATACCAGCCGATCTGCACCAAGGCCACCGGGATCGACAGATCCTTGCTGGGATAGATCTGGGATCCGTCTACTGCAAAGGTGGGAATATTTTTGATAACCGACCTTGCCCACTCACAGCTTTCTTCGTAGCTGGCCCATTGCTGCTTAAAAGGAATTGCCCAACTGGAATGAAGATCCCATTCTTGAGTGGGCAGGGCACCGGGAAAGTCCAAAAGCGCTGTTTTTTCAGCAATCTCTGCGCTCGACCACCGGCACAAGCTTTTCATGGCCTGCCGATACCCTTCTCTGCGCTCCGATAGCCCTTGATCAAAAGTCACGAAAGCCTCTCGCTTTTGCTGCAATACCGCCAGAACCCGGTCAGCTCTAAATACCATAGATGGGATCCCTCCTCATCTGGTCAGAGCCGGAGTGCCTCTCCACCCGAATGATGTTCTCCGTTACTTGCTCAAAGGTATCGTCATGGCTGATTACAAATAGCTGCTCAAAAGATCGCAAATTGGTGATGGCCTCTGCCAACCGCTGTCGCCGCTGGGCGTCCATGTTGGTGGTGGGCTCGTCGAAGAAGGCAATATCCAACTGTCCTAACACCTTGAGCAAAGCCAGGCGAACTGCCAGAGCTGCCGACATCTGCTCTCCTCCAGAGAGGCTGGCAAAACGTCGTTTGGGGCCGCCTCCCTCTTGAACGCGGATCTCGTAGTCGGCCTCCCAGGTGAGGGCAACATTGGGGCGGTTGAGGATCTCCCGGAAGAGGTGATCGGCAATGTTGTTGATCTGCTGTAGATAGTATTGGGTAATTTGGGGGCCGGCCTTTTTGTAGGTATCTCGGCTAAACTTAATGAAGCGATGCAGCCGCTCTTTCTCGATGCGTTGCGTCTCAACTTGTTTTAAGGTTTCTCTCACCCGCTCCAGTTGCTGTAACCTTTCCTGGATTTTCTGCAGTTGAGGGGCAAGGCTTTCCAGGCGAGCTTGGGCCTCGGCCTTTTGAATTTCGGTGGCCTGCAAAAGGGAGTGCAGACGTTGGTGCTCCTGAGGCTGATAGAGGGAAGCCAAAGGATCCCGCTCTGCCCGTAATCGGGACAGTTGGGTTTGCAATGCTTGCTGTTGCGCCTTCAGTTCACTGAGCTTTTGTTCTCGTTGGGGGAGCAGTTTGGCAATAGGCTCCAGACGTAGATATTGCTCGTGATCCGCTCGGTAGTGTTCGCGCTGTTCTTGCAGGGATCCCAGCTCTCGATCCAAGTGCTCAGTTTGCAGCAGCGCTTCCTCAAGGGGACGGAGTGCTGCCTCCAAATCCTGGATTTGCTGTAGGTACCCTGCCTGCGTTTGCAGGTACTGTCTTTCCAGCTTGAGCTCTGCTTTCAGCCGCTCGGCCCGGCTTCTGGGATCCCCCAGGGACTTCAAGGTTTCAGCAGCTTTTGCAATTTGGGCTTGCAGGTAATCTTGGGATCCCTCTGTTTTCTCCCAGCGATCAATTTGGGCTTGTTTTTCCTGCTTGGCTTGCTGGATCTGTTCTAGGGCTAACTGAGCTGCTTGCAGTTCATCTTTTCGTTGTGGCAAACTTTGGACAAGTGGTTGCATACGGATAACGGTTTCATAGCTGTTGCGATGGCAGCTCTGCTCCTCCCGTAAAGCGGCAATTCTCTCGTCTAGATCGGCAAGTGGCTGAAGCTGCTGCTCCAGGGTTTGTATCTGTTGTTCAAGTTGCTGGATGCTGGCTACAACTTGCTGGTACTCTTGCTCAACTCTCGGCTTATGGTTGAGCTCCTTTTCCAGGCGCTGGATTTGTCCTTTGGGATCCCCTAGTGCCTGCAGCGCTTGGCCAATTTCCTGTTGTTGCCGAAGAAAGTCTGGCTCCGCCTCGAGGCTCCACTGAAGATCCTCAATTTTGCTCTGGCGTTCGTTTTGCCATTGCAGCAACTGTTGAATTTGAGCTTCTAACTCGGGAATCTGCGCCGTTAAGCCAAGCAGGGGCTGCAAAGTCTTGAGTTGCTTCTGGATATCGGCCAGTTGCTGGCGTAACTGAGGCTCGCAAGTTTGCGGGGAAAGATCCTGGAGAATCTGTTGGATGGATTGCAGTAGCTGTTGGCTGAGGGCTGAAGACTGGGCCAGAACTTGCGGGATCCGCTGCCATAGAGGTTGGAGTTGCGGATAACTCTGTTGGCAAGCGGCCAGCTCCTCCACAAGACTTTGAATGCTGTGGTTGTGCTGGGCCAGTTGGTGAGAGCCCTGCTCGACAAGGGCTTGGAGTTCCTGCTGAAATTGCCGCGCCGCAGCCAGGCGGCTGAGCTGAGTTTGCAGTCGCTCTTGTTGAGCCTCAAGGAGGGGAATCTTGGCTACGTGCTCTCGATCGGCCTGTCGCTGTCGAAGCTGCAGCCGCAACTGTTCCAACTGGGCCCGGCCCTGTTCCTGTTCTGTTTCTCTCTGTCTTAGTTCTAGGCGCAGGGCCTGAAAAGAGGCCAACTTCTGGCCAATTTGAGAGTACCGTTGTTCCAGGGCAATTTGCTTTTCGCAGAGAGTTTGCAGGTGTAGCTTTTCCTCCTCCATTCTGTGGAAGAGGTGGAGCTGTTGTCGATATTCGGATTCTCGCAATTGGAGTTGGTGGAGCTGCTGCCGTAAAGTTTCCCGCTGAGCCGTCAAGGTCTGCCGTGTTCGTCGCAACGCCTCTTGCTCTGCCACCCAAGCCTCCAACTCCAGATAACGCCTGTAGGCTGATTGGTGCTGTTGACAAATGGCCTGCGCCTGTTCAGCCTCTTGGACGCGGCTTTGCAGCAGTTGACAGCGCCCGGCGTGGGCTGACCATTCTCCCTGAAGCTGCTCCCAGTCGCGGTGCAGTTGGAGCAAGGTGTCGAGCTGCTGAGCCCAGTGGCTTTGTCGGCGCTCCAGCTCCTCTTGGGCTTGAATCTGGGGAGCCAGCTCCTCTAGCTCCTGCTTCCAGCGCTGTTGTTGGCTTAGTTTTTCCTGCAGCCTCGCCAGTTGGTTTTCGAGGTTCTGCTTTTGCGAGAGCAGGCCCTCCCGCTGCTTCAGCCACTCCAGGCGCTGCTGCCGTTGCTTTTCCAGCTCCCGCAACCGATCTTCTATGGCCAGAAAGCGCTGGGATCCCTCTTGATGGCGCTGTTGTTGTACCTGCGCTTGCTGGGCCTCTGCCCACAGCTTTTCGGCTTGCTCAAGGGCTACTGCCAGCAGGGATCCCTCTTGCTCCAGTTGAGCAATTTGCTGGTCGAGCGTTTGGATTTGCGCAAGCAGCTTCTCCAGCCGCTCCAGCTCCAACTTCACTTCGGCCAAGGTATGGGTATAGTGGCTTAAGCGCTCCTGCCAATGCCTCAGTTCTTGCTCAATTCTCTGCTGCTCTACTTGGAGTGGATCCCAGTCTTGCATCTGTTGATGGAGCAGCTCAATTTGATGCTTGACGGCCAAAACTTGCGCCTCACTGTATTTTTCAACTGCCAGCAGATCCTTTGCAACTTGCTGGTACTCTTCTACCTTCAAGATGCGGTCGAAAACTTCTTTCCGCTCCCGACTGGTTTTGAGAAAATCTGCGGTGAAAGTGCCCTGGGGTACCCCAATGGTTGTGGCAAAGAGCCGTGCCAAATCAGTACCAGCGGGCACGCCCAAATGTTGCCTCAGCCACGCCAGCACATCTGCCTTGCGCTCGTAATCTAGGCGCTGCTTCAATTGCGGATCGAAGAGGCGATATCCCTGGCTGACACTGCGACGAACGTCATAGGTGCGCTGATCCCACTGGGAAATAAACTGGACAGTAGCCACCGCATCGTTGGCGCCTGTGCGGATGAGTTCTTCTTGGTTGTAGGGGCAGTAGTCAAACAAAACCCAGGCGATGGCCTCTAGAATGCTGGTCTTGCCTGCTCCATTTTCTCCACAAATGGCGTTGATACCGGGCTCAAACTCGAAGAAGGCGTCCTCATGAGACTTGAAGTTCTGTAGAGCCAGAGAGAGGATCCGCATGGTCAGTCTTCTTCCCCCAGAAAGGCGCCGCTTAGGTGAGCATACACTTCCGCTTCGCCTTGCCCGTCCAGGATTTTCTCTTTGAGATCCAAGAGTAACTGTGCCAGCTCTTCGCTGCGCTTGCGGTAGTGGGCATGGCTGCTCAGCAGATCCCTGTAGATTTTCTCTTCAATTTGCAGCCTGCGCCCTTCTTCTTCGAGGGAAAGAGCAGCCGACCCGATCTCCAAAGTAGTGGCTTCGAAGCGGAAGAGAACCAGCAGGGCACCGGTAAGCTGCTGAATCTGCTGCTGCAGGGCGCGGCTATCCAGCTCGTGCTTGGCAAAGCCCACCTGCCCCACCAGCCGAAACTCCACCATTGGCTCTAGCCCACTTTCGGGAAGGTCGGATCCCTTGGCCAAGGCAATTGCGGCTGCAGCAATCTCTTCGGGGGTTTCCCGGCCCTTGGCTTCGAGAGAGATCCGTCGGTGAGGCCGCCGATAGTAGTCCTGCACCAGCTCAGCCTGAGGCGGGCCATCTCCCCAGCAAACGCGGTAGGCTCCCCGCGGAAAGTCCCACTCGGCGCTACTGTTGGCCTCCAGGGATCCGGGATTGAAGATCCAGCCCTCTTCCGTATAGCTTTTGTGGATGTGCCCCAAAGCCAGGTAGCCCACCCCCGCCTCCCGCAAAGGCAGCAGATCCCGGTAGCGCAAGGCCCCTTGGTAACGGGCAATTTGCCCCTCCAGCCCGTGGTGAAACATCAACACCACCCGCTCGGGCCCGGGGGGCAGCCGGCGAATGGCCGCCGCCAACTGCTCGATTGACTTAGGGGCCGCCGACCCGTACCACTGGGATCCGATCACCCGTACCCCACAGGGCAGGTCTAGATAGCCCCCCCGCCCCCCTGCCCAGGGGCGCAGCTCCAAACCCTCCTCTCCTGCTTCCGGCTCCAGCAGGATCAGTTCGCCGTGATCGGCCAAGTATCGCAGCCAACTGGTCTTGACACCGTAGGGGCGATTGTCGTGGTTGCCCTCAATGGCCAAGACGGGGATCCCGGCCTGCTTTAGCTCCCGCAAGACAATCTGGGCTTGGTTGAGGACGCCAGGCTGAATTTGCCGATGCTCAAACAGATCCCCGGCGATGAGGACAAAATCCACCGGGTTCTGGATGGCATGGCGGCGCACCACATCCCGAAAGGCCAAAAAGAAATCTTTGCTCCGCTCCGGGCTGTTGTAGCGGTCGTAGCCCAGATGCACATCGGCTAGATGCAAAAAGGTGCAGGTAGAAGTGGCCATCGCCCGAACCTGCCAGCAAGTTGCCCACAGTTTAGCTTAATCGGCGGGAAGCCCCGCACTGTAGGGGTGAACTGTGTTTACCCAAGAGCCAATCAGTGTCGGGATGAAAGCCGTTCGTGCCACAATACGCTATCGGTTCGCGCAGCGTGGCGTAAGCCATGGTGTGTTGACTCAACGAAGATAAGTGTCGGGAAGTGCCGGGATTCGTTTACCAGACAAACCCTAGTGCTCAACCCGATATAGGGATCCCTGCCCGGTCATTTGCAGCTTTGCCCGCATTGCCACCACTAGAGGTAGGTGCCGCCCCGCCGCTGCTAGCTACGGATCCGGTGACATTAGCCAACGGCTCCAGAGGCTCCGGCCCCTCTCCTGAAAGCCCAGAAGCCGCGAGACGCTACTTGCTGCCGCTAGCCTAGAACAAAAAGTATCGTTGCGCCATCGGCAGGACTTCTGCCGGCTCACAGGTGAGCAATTCTCCATCGGCCCGTACTTCATACGTCTCCGGGTTGACCTCGATGTGAGGGGTGCTGCTGTTGAGTTTCAAATCCGCCTTGCCAATCTCGCGGCAATTCTTGACCGCTACGGCCCGGCGTTGGATCCCCAGTTTTTCTGGGATCCCCAGGTCTAGGGCAGCCTGGGAGACAAAGAGCAGGCTGGTCTCGCTCAGGGCGCGGCCAAAGCTGCCGAACATAGGCCGAGGGTACACCGGCTGCGGGGTTGGAATCGAGGCGTTGGGATCCCCCATTTGGGCATAGGCAATCAAGCCCCCCTTCAGGACGATCTCCGGCTTAACCCCAAAGAAAGCCGGCTTCCACAGGCACAGATCCGCCAGCTTGCCCACCTCTACCGAGCCGATGATGTGGCTGAGGCCCTGGGCAATGGCAGGGCAGATGGTGTACTTAGCTACGTAACGCTTGGCCCGAAAGTTGTCGTTGCGGCTGCTATCCTGCGGCAGAGGCCCCCGTTGCACTTTCATTTTGTGGGCGGTTTGCCAGGTGCGAATGATCACTTCTCCCACCCGGCCCATGGCCTGGGAGTCGGAAGAGATGATGCTGAGGGCCCCCATGTCGTGCAAGATGTCTTCGGCGGCAATGGTTTGGGGGCGAATGCGGCTTTCGGCAAAAGCAATGTCCTCTGGCACCTCTTTGCTCAGGTGATGGCACACCATCAGCATGTCCAGGTGCTCTTCGATGGTGTTGCGGGTAAAGGGACGGGTGGGATTGGTGGAGCTGGGCAGCACGTTGGGCTCGGAAGCAATGCGGATGATGTCGGGGGCGTGCCCACCTCCGGCCCCTTCAGTATGAAAGGTGTGAATGGTGCGGCCATTGATGGCGGCGATGGTATCTTCCACAAAGGCCGACTCATTTAAGGTATCGGTGTGGATCAGGGTCTGGATGTCGTATTCATCCGAAACCTGCAGACAGCTATCGATCACCGCCGGCGTCGATCCCCAGTCTTCGTGGATCTTCAGCCCGCAGGCCCCCGCTTCCACCTGCTCCCGCAGAGCTTCAGGAAACGCCGCGTTCCCCTTGCCAAAAAAGCCCAAGTTGACCGGAAACCCTTCCGCCGCCTGCAACATCTTCCCCAAGTTCCAGGCCCCCGGTGTGCAGGTGGTGGCCTTGCTGCCTGTGGCCGGCCCGGTTCCGCCACCCAAAAGGGTAGTCACTCCCGAAGCGATGGCAAACTCGCACAGTTGAGGACAAATGAAATGCACATGGGCGTCGATCCCGCCTGCCGTCAGGATCAAGTTTTCGCCGGCAATCACCTCGGTGCTGGGGCCAACCACCATGCCTGGTGTCACCCCCGTCTGGATGTTGGGGTTGCCGGCCTTGCCGATGCCGACAATGTAGCCGTCGCGAATGCCCACATCGGCTTTGACGATGCCCCACCAGTCCAAGATCAGGGCGTTGGTGATCACCAGATCCAGAGCCCCGTTGGCGCGGGTTGCCGTCGGCGATTGCCCCATGCCGTCGCGGATGGTCTTGCCGCCGCCGAACTTAATCTCCTCGCCGTAGGTGGTGAAATCCTGCTCCACCTCGATGATCAGCTCGGTATCCGCTAGACGCACTCGATCCCCTACTGTGGGGCCGTAGTTGCTGACGTACTGGCGACGGGGAATTTCCAGAGTCATAGAAGGACATCTGCGCAGGAAGCTGTCAGCTTTCTACCACATATCCCCGCCCAGAGGATCCCTTGCTGCCCGTTGCCCAGTTCCCAGCGTTCATTTCACCAGAGCAGATTGGGTTGGTGAAAATTCGTTACATATATTTACATCTACAATTGGAAAAACGATTGCCAATCGACGCCGACCCCGATCAGACAAGGGATCCCTCGTTTAATTATTGTGAAGCGACGGGGGGTTTACAAACCCTGACCTATAATGCCTGGTAAGTCCCGCCCTGGGGGGTTTCCTGACGATGGGCGGGAATGCTTCGTTCCTTGTCGCAAGAGAGGAGTTCTTGATGACAACTACACCCAAGGAGCGAGAGCCAAAGGTTAAGGTGACGGTTGATATCGATCCGGTTCCCACCTCATTTGAGAAATGGGCCAAGCCGGGACACTTCGATCGCAGCCTGGCGCGTGGCCCCAAGACCACGACCTGGATCTGGAACCTCCACGCTCTTGCTCATGACTTCGATAGTCACACCAGCGACCTAGAAGACGTCTCTCGCAAGATCTTTTCTGCGCACTTCGGCCACCTGGCGGTGGTCTTTGTCTGGCTGAGCGGCATGTACTACCACGGCGCTCAGTTCTCCAACTACTCCGCTTGGCTGGCGGATCCGATCAATATCAAGCCCAGCGCCCAAGTGGTCTGGCCCATTTTTGGCCAGGAGATCCTCAACGGCGATGTGGGCGGCGGCTTTGAAGGGATCCGCATCACGTCGGGCCTCTTTCACCTCTGGCGGGCTGCCGGCATCACCAATGAGTTTCAACTCCTCTGCACCGCTATTGGTGGCTTGGTGATGGCTGGCCTCTGCCTGTTTGCCGGCTGGTTCCACTACCACAAGCGGGCTCCCAAGCTGGAGTGGTTCCAGAACGTGGAGTCGATGCTCAACCACCACCTGGCGGGCCTGCTGGGGCTGGGCTCTCTGGCCTGGGCCGGTCACCAAATTCATGTGGCCATCCCCATCAACAAGATGTTGGATGCGGGCGTGCCGGCGGCTCAGATCCCTCTGCCCCACGAGTTCATCCTCAAGCCGGCCCTGATGAAGGAGATGTTCCCCAGTGTGGATTGGGGCTTCTTCAGCGGGGTGGTGCCTTTCTTTACGTTGGACTGGGGCAAGTACGCGGAGTTCCTCACCTTCAAGGGGGGCTTGGATCCCCAAACCGGCGCCCTCTGGCTGACGGATCAGGCCCACCACCACCTGGCCATTGCCGTGCTGTTTATCGTGGCGGGCCACATGTACCGCACCAACTGGGGCATCGGCCACTCCATTAAAGAGATCCTGGAAGCCCACAAGGGTCCCTTCACCGGCGAAGGCCACAAGGGTCTCTACGAAGTGCTGACCACCTCCTGGCATGCCCAACTGGCCATCAACCTGGCCATGGTGGGATCCCTGAGCATCATCGTGGCCCAGCACATGTACGCCATGAACCCCTACCCCTACATGGGCATCGACTACGCCACGCAGATCTCCCTCTTTACCCACCACATGTGGATAGGGGGACTGTTCATTGTTGGCGGCGCTGCCCACGGGGCCATCTACATGGTGCGGGACTATGACCCAGCGGTGAACCGCAACAACGTGCTGGATCGGGTAATCCGCCACCGCGACGCCATCATCAGCCACCTGAACTGGGTGTGTCTGTTCCTGGGCTTCCACGCCTTCGGCTTCTACGTCCACAACGACACCATGCAGGCGCTGGGCCGTCCGCAGGACATGTTCTCGGACACCGGCATCCAACTGCAGCCCATTTTTGCCCAGTGGATTCAATCCCTGCACACCAACGCCATCGCCAGCACCGCTCCCTATGTGGGCGCTTCGGTGAGCCCCATCTTCGGCGGCGACGTGGTGGCCGTGGGTGGCAAGGTGTCCATGATGCCGATGGTGCTGGGCACGGCGGACTTCATGGTGCACCACATCCACGCCATGACCATCCACATCACGGTGTTGATCCTGCTCAAGGGGGTGCTCTTTGCCCGCTCTTCCCGACTGATCCCCGATAAGGCCAAGCTGGGCTTCCGCTTCCCCTGCGACGGGCCAGGCCGCGGCGGCACCTGCCAGGTCTCCGGCTGGGATCACGTCTTCCTGGGGCTGTTCTGGATGTACAACGCCATCTCGATTGTGATCTTCCACTTCAGTTGGAAGATGCAGAGCGACATCTGGGGCACCGTCAACCCGGACGGCACGATTGAGCACATCACGGGCGGCAACTTTGCAGCCAGCGCCGTCAACATCAACGGCTGGTTGCGGGACTTCCTGTGGGCGCAATCGGTGCAGGTGATCAACTCCTACGGCTCGGCGCTGTCGGCCTATGGGCTGCTCTTCTTGGGCGCCCACTTCGTCTGGGCCTTCAGCTTGATGTTCCTGTTCAGCGGCCGTGGCTACTGGCAGGAGCTGATTGAGTCGATCGTTTGGGCCCACAACAAACTGAAAGTCGCTCCGGCCATTCAACCCCGCGCCCTGAGCATCATCCAGGGTCGGGCGGTCGGTGTGGCCCACTACCTGCTGGGTGGGATCGTCACCACGTGGGCGTTCTTCCTGGCACGGTTTGCCGCACTCGGCTAAGGCAAGGAGGAAGAGAGAATCATGACAACTGCAACTCGTTTTCCGCAATTCAGCCAAGACCTGGCCAGTGATCCCACCACTCGACGTCTGTGGTATGGCATTGCCACCGCCCATGACTTCGAGACCCACGATGGCATGACGGAGGAGCGGCTTTACCAAAAGCTGTTTGCCACCCACTTCGGCCATCTGGCGATCATCTTCCTGTGGGCCTCGGGCAACGTCTTCCACATCGCCTGGCAAGGCAACTACGAGCAATGGGTGGCCAACCCCACCGGCGTCACCCCCATCGCCCACGCTATCTGGGATCCCCAATTTGGCAAGGCGGCGGTGGAAGCCTTCACCCAACCTGGGGGCGGTGGCCCTGTCAACGCGGCCTACTCCGGCCTCTACTACTGGTTCAACACCATCGGCCTGCGCACCAACGGCGATCTCTACGCCGGTGCCATCGGCCTGCTGTTGTTGGCGGCGGTGTTCCTGTTTGCCGGCTGGCTGCACCTGCAGCCCCGCTTCCGGCCCAGCCTGAGCTGGTTCAAGAACGCTGAGGCCCGCCTCAACCACCACCTGGCCGGCTTGTTCGGCGTCAGCTCGCTGGCCTGGACGGGCCACCTGGTGCACGTGGCCATTCCTGAGTCGCGCGGTCAGCACGTGGGCTGGGACAACTTCCTCA
Organism: Synechococcus sp. H60.2; assembly: GCF_047462315.1. NCBI lineage: Bacteria > Bacillati > Cyanobacteriota > Cyanophyceae > Synechococcales > Synechococcaceae > Synechococcus > Synechococcus sp. H60.2. The sequence continues at coordinate 47,168 of NZ_JANSIZ010000002.1, forward strand.
CCACGCTGCCCCACCCGGCGGGCCTGAAGCCCTTCTTCACCCTCAACTGGGGGGTGTATGCCCAGAACCCAGATACGGCCAACCACGTCTGGGGCACGGCAGAAGGGGCGGGCACGGCCATCCTCACCTTCTTGGGCGGCTTCAACCCCAACACCCAGTCCCTGTGGCTGACGGACATGGCCCACCACCACCTGGCCATTGCGGTCATCTTCATCGTCGCCGGCCACATGTACCGCACCAACTGGGGTATTGGCCACAGCATCCGCGAGATCCTGGGTGCCCACAACCCGCCCAAGGGTACTCCCTTCGGGGGCCTGCTGGGCGAAGGGCACAAGGGCCTCTACGACACGGTCAACAACTCCCTGCACTTCCAGTTGGCGTTGGCGCTGGCCTGCTTGGGGGTGGTGACCTCGCTGGTGGCGCAGCACATGTACGCCCTCAACCCCTACGTGTTCATGTCCATGGATCACACCACGGAAGCAGCTCTCTACACCCATCACCAGTACATCGCTGGATTCTTGATGGTGGGGGCTTTTGCCCATGGGGCCATCTTCCTGGTGCGGGACTACGATCCCGAAGCCAACAAGAACAACGTGCTGGCGCGGGTGCTGGATCACAAGGAGGCGATCATTTCCCACCTGAGCTGGGTATCGCTGTTCTTGGGCTTCCACACGCTGGGGCTGTACGTCCACAATGACGTGATGCAGGCCTTCGGCACGCCGGAGAAGCAGATCCTAATTGAGCCAGTGTTTGCTCAGTTCATCCAAGCTTCCCACGGCAAGATGCTCTACGGCATGAATGTGCTGTTGTCCGATCCCAACAGCATTGCCTCTACAGCTTGGCCCAACTACGGCAATGTGTGGCTACCGGGCTGGCTGCAAGCCATCAACGATCCCAATGGGTTCCTCTTCCTGCCCATTGGTCCTGGTGACTTCCTGGTGCACCACGCCATTGCTCTCGGCCTGCACACCACGACGTTGATCCTGGTCAAGGGGGCGCTGGATGCCCGCGGCTCCAAGCTGATGCCGGACAAAAAAGACTTCGGCTACAGCTTCCCCTGCGACGGGCCGGGTCGGGGTGGCACCTGCGACATCTCCGCCTGGGACGCTTTCTACCTGGCCATGTTCTGGATGCTGAACACCATTGGCTGGGTGACCTTCTACTGGCACTGGAAGCACCTGGGGATCTGGAGCGGCAACACCGCCCAGTTCAACGAGAACTCCACCTACCTGATGGGCTGGCTGCGGGACTACCTCTGGGCCAACTCTGCCCAGTTGATCAACGGCTACAACCCCTACGGCATGAACAACCTGGCGGTTTGGGCCTGGATGTTCCTGTTCGGCCACTTGGTGTGGGCCACGGGGTTCATGTTCTTGATCTCCTGGCGCGGTTACTGGCAAGAGCTGATCGAGACCCTGGTCTGGGCGCACGAGCGCACCCCCTTGGCCAACTTGATCCGCTGGAAGGATAAGCCGGTGGCTCTGTCCATTGTGCAGGGTCGTCTGGTGGGCCTAGCTCACTTCACGGTGGGGTATGTCCTGACCTACGCGGCCTTTGTCATCGCCTCGACGGCTTCCTTGTCTGGCTAGCAAACTCTAGTGGTTAAGTAATTGAGGGATCCCTCCGCGGGATCCCTCTTTTTTTGCTGCTTGGTCAAGCGAGAAGGATGCTGGGCCCATGGCTCTGGCCGCGTATCCAGCGATATACCTTTGAGGAGTTTCGCCGGCTGGTTGAGTCTCTGGTCCAGAAAATTCAGAAAATAACGAACGGGGAGCCGCCTGTATTGACTGTTGATGGGCCTTGTGCAAGAGCAGGCCAAGGAGCCCGTGCAACTGCCCCCCAACCACGAGCCGGAACCTGGTTTTGCGATTGCGCGCTTCCAGGAGGATGAGTAGCGAAGAATAGAGTTTGGCTCAAGTTTTTTTCGAGCAGATAGAGGAAGGGCTCCCTAATCCAACAAAAAAGGCTCAGCCACAAGGGCCGAGCTAGAGGGGTTCAAAACAGGCTGCTAGGGCTAGAGCCGCACCTGCGCGCCCTCAAAGAAGCCACGGATGATTAGGATAGCTCCTTGCTGGGTAGCAGGGCTTCCCGGTTCGTCTTCTGTCCCAGTCTCAACGTTGCCGGTAGGAAACTCCTGTTCCAGGAACCACTGGCCGGAGATCCGGTCGGCAGAAGTCGTTGAGTCGAAAACCAAATTCAAGTTGCCTCGCAGCAGAGAACCGCCAATATCTGCCCTGTTGAATGGGCCAGCCAATTGTGCCCCGGCCAGGGTGCGGAAGACAAAATCGCCAGTGGCGGGCACAATGCCCTGAAGAATAACCGGCTGAGGGGTATTTCCTTCCACAGGTGAGCCAGGTAAGGTACCCGTAGAGCGCTCGGTGCGCAGGGAGAAAAAGTAGTCAAAGGCCGTAGGAGCACCCGGACGTCCAGGGACGGGCAACTGCGGGATCGGAGTGGGGAAAGGTCGTGGCGGCGGGCTGACCTGGACAAAGTTGAGGACTGTGCTGACATTGGCCGGGTCAAACTCCGCTTGTACCCGACCGTTCAGCAGACGCCGGATGCGTACCAACTGGTTGGGCAAGATGTTCGGACGAGTGGGATCCGGAGCAAATAGCACCGACTGCGTACCCACCTGGGTGGGACGATAGACGATTTCCGCCTGGTTGGGCCGGAAGTTCAGGCGAGCAAAGAGAGCCAGGGCATCTTCAGGAGTGCCATCGCCGGCCACGCCCCGCTGCCGCACCACAAAGCTGGCGGAGAAGCTGCCGGTTTGCAGGATGGCAGTGACAGGCCCTTGAGGTGGGGGAGGATTGACAAAAGAGCCCGGCGCCAAAATCTCACCCTCAGGACCAGGGCCACCATCTTCAAACAGCACACCTAAGGTGGGGACAATGAGAGAAGAATCTCCCTCTAAGACGACTTGGTTGCCATTGCGGCTAACCAAGATGCGGCGCACGGTTAAAGTTAAAACAGTTTCCGTATCCGGATCGGCAGCTCTAAAGGTTGTGTTGACTCGAATGCGCTGGTCGTTGGGGTTTGTCGAAAGGGCAACCAGGCCGGCAATGCTGAATTGCGTAGATAGCCTGCCGTCGTTGGGGCCGAAGGCGATGAGATTCACCAGCGGCGTGGTTCGGGCAATCTGGAGGGCCAGTGTGCTGGAGCGAAGGGTTGAGTCAATTGTCAGTTCATTGGCTGGGATCTCATTGACCGGCAGAATGCGGGCCTCTACGTTGGTAATGCGGGCTTCTCCACTGCCTTGAAAGCCGCTGTTCCGCACAGGGATCCCGTTGTCAAACTTTGGGTTGATGTAGTCCAGCCTCAAGCTGGTGGTCTCCAGCACTGAGCCGGGGGTAAAGCGGTACTCCTGCGCCGAGACAAACGCCGTGGGATCCACCTGGACAGGCCCCGGCAAGGCGGGGGATTCGTCAATTTGACCGCAGCCGCCTAGAAGTAAGACTCCACACAAAACTGCCAATGAGCGACCTTTGAAGTTCATACAGCACTGCCTCACACACCCTAATCTGGGGAAATCCACACACAAAATGGAGGAAAAGGCACCCAACCCCAACGCTACAGGTAAGCTGGCCGCCCCTGCTCGAGGCTATGATACCCCATATCTAGGGGATGGACCATTTCCAAAAAAATTTCTTGGATTTGCTTTGCCGCTTGCTTGACAACGCCCCAAGATGCAGTAGAACTAACAGCAGGCATCCGCCTTTGAAACGGGATCCCTCATAATCTTGCCCATGCATAGGGGCAGATTCAGTGGATCCCGGCTGGGCGCTGTTGGAAAGATTTGCTGTGGTGTGAGTGAGTGGAGAATTCCCCGATGAAACGACGTTCTGGCTCAGGCCCTGGCCGTGGCGGCCTTTCTCTTCTGGCAACTTGGGCTTCGCTGGCGCTAGCCACTGCCTGCAGCAGCGAGACCACGGGCGGCCTGCCACCCCTCTTGACCGCCAATGGATCCACCCCTCCTCCCGTGGCCGTGGCCCCCACCATCTCGCCCAACCTCACACCCATCACCTTCCGCCCTGGGCCAGACTTTGCCCCCATCACGCCGCCGCCCATTCAGCCTGACCTGCCGGATCCACCCAGCTTGCGGCCAGCTCCAAATGGGGAATTCAACCTTTTGCTCTCTACCCCGCCAAACCCTGCTGTGATTCCCCCAGTGGGATCCGCTTTTGTAACAGTTACCTTGCGCGGCTTGTTGGTGCCAGGGGTCATTGCCAGCGTAGAGCTGCAGTTTTTCAACATCAGCCGCGGCACAGATATTACCGGCATTTTCTTGCCGACAGCCATCGAGCAGTTTAGGAATACGCTCATAGGCCGAGGCAACAGCTACGCCGACCGAACCGACGGGATCACCCTCACCAATGGCTTTACCTTCCCGGCTGATCTGGCGGCCTATAGCGCCAACGTTGCTCCCGGAGAAAGGGTTTTGGTGATCCTGGTCATTCGCGATTCGTTTGGCCAAGCCCTAAGATTAGAGGCACGCGCTCAGGCTACCTAGCGTGAAGCTGGCTAAGGGCAGTGTTTAATTGCTGCGAGAGATTTAAGGTCAGGAGGATGAGGGAATGAAAACCGGAAAGCTGGCTGGGGTTTTGGCTTGCCTCTGTGTTGGTTTGCTGACGGCTTGCCAACAGGCAAAGGATAAGAATGCAACCAGCTTTATACCTGGGCCGATCTTTCCTGTGCAAAACCCAAGTGTAGAACCCGGCGGAACTGGCGTGGGAGTGCCGGCTACTCCTCCCGTTGGAGTTGCTCCCCCAACCCAGCCCAGCCCTCTCGCGTCCCCTCCCGTCTCGGCGCCGACGATCCCACCCTTGCCCAGCCCCAACCCTTCTCCCAGCATTGTTGGGTTGCCTCCGGCCCCCTTGGCTGCTCCAACCTTTACCAAGAGTTTCAGTCCGAGCACGACTTCGGTGGGTGTTCCTGTTACTTTAAGTTTTTCGATCACCAACAACTCCGGCATCCAACTGACCGGCCTCAGCTTTGCGGAAATCTTGCCGGCAGGGCTATCCGTTGCTGCCGCCCCTGGCCTCAACAATACCTGTGGGGGAACTGCAAGCGCCCCTGCAAATGGAAGCTTTATTTCTCTGACCGGTGGCCAGCTTAGTCCCAATTCAAGCTGCTTGATAGGCGTTCAGGTGGTTGCTACAAACGTGGGCACTTACACGAACCCTGCCACAACGCTCACCAGCGACCAGGCTCCTGCCGCTCAAAGCGCACCTGTCAGCCTAACCGTAGACCCAGTTGATCCACCAACCTTTAAAAAAGAGTTTAGCCCTAGCACAGCAACACCAGGCAGCACTGTAGTCGTTATCTTTACCATCACCAACGATGCCCCTGTACCTTTGTCTGGACTTAGCTTTATAGATGCTTTGCCAGGTGGTTTGCGAATTACTGAAACGAATGTAGTTACTTTAAATACGTGCGGTGGCACGCTCACGGCAAACCCCAGCATTCCTGCTTCCTCAACACAACTAGCAATTCCTTCAACCACGATTGCCCTTCAAGGTGGAACTCTGGCTCCGAATTCCTCCTGCGTGGTTTCTGTATCTGTGCAACAGATCAATCCAGTGTCGGCAACTTACACAAATCCCCCAGTTACTCTCTTCAGCAGTGGGGCGCAATCAGTAACTTCTAACCCAGCTACTGTGACTTTCAATCCTTAACCCAGCTACTGTGACTTTCAATTAGGGTCGGTTTAGATTTCTTGCTGTTGACCCAAGCAAGGCTTGGGAAGCTCCACTGCCCTTACGAGTAGCAACACTGTTTTCAACAAAGCCTAAGGAGGGATCCTGTAAACTGCCGGCGCCTAGCAACATCTCGATCATAAGCTGCTAGGGTCAAGAAGCGATTGTGGGCAATCTCACTGCCGCAACAAGCAGAACCTTGGGAGCGGAGAACAATAGCAAGCAACCAGGCTAGGGGGAGGTGGCTGCAGCCTGCCGCGCCAAGACCCACTCCACCAGGGTGCGCACGCCGTAGCCGGTGGCGCCTTTGTTGTTGTAGCCCGTATCCTTCTCTGTCCACACCGGGCCGGCTATGTCCAGGTGGGCCCAGGGGGTTTTCTCCACAAATTGCTTGAGGAAGAGGGCAGCGGTGATGGAGCCGCCGGAGCGGGGGCCGGTGTTCTTCATGTCGGCCACGGTGGAGCTGAGGCCCTCGAAATAGCTCTCTTCCAAGGGTAGGCGCCAGATCTTCTCACCAGAGAGGTTGGCCGCCTGCTGCACCTCTTGAGCCAGGGCCTCATTGGGGGTAAAGAGGCCGGCAATTTCTTCTCCCAGCGCAATGACGCAGGCGCCGGTTAGGGTGGCTAGATCCACAATGGCGTCCACCCCCAGCTTTTCGGCAAACACCAAAGCATCGGCCAGGGTAAGGCGGCCTTCGGCATCGGTGTTGTTGACCTCAATGGTCTTGCCGTTGGAGGCGGTGAGGATGTCCCCGGGGTGGAGGGCACGGCCGCTAATCATATTTTCGGTGGCGGCGACAATAAAGTGCACCTCTACCTGTGGCTTGAGGGCAGCTAGGGCCCGGGCCGCTCCCAAGACGGCTGCAGCTCCGCCCATGTCGGTTTTCATCATGGCAATGCTGCGGGAGTCGGTTTTGATGTTCAGCCCGCCGGAATCGAAGGTGAGGCCCTTGCCCACCAGGGCCAGCTTGGCGACGGGATCCCCTTCTTTGGGCTTGTAGGTGAGGTGGATAAACTGGGGCGGCAGATCTGAGGCCTGGGCCACGCCGAGGAAAGCCCCCATGCCTAAGGCTTGGCACTCTTCCCGTCCTAGGATCTCCACCTCTAGGCCGTAGTCTTGGGCCAGTTGCCGGGCAGTGTCGGCCAGGGCAGGGGGTGTGACGACGTTGGCAGGGGCGGCCACCAGTTCGCGGGCCAGGATTGTCCCGGCAGCCATCTCGGTGGCCCGCTGCAGGGCGTTTTCATAGTCTTGGCGGGCCTGGGCCAGGCCTGGCACCAGGAGGGTGACTTCCTCAACGGAAAAGCCGCGCTCTTCCTCGGGCTTGGGCTGGGATTTAAAGCGGTTGTCCTGGTGGGCCACAAGGAGGCTGGCTTCGGCTACTGCCTGCACCGCCCGCACCGGATCCAGCCCCGTTTCTGGCAAGGACAGCACCACCTGCTTAGCTTTAAGGCTGTGGGCCTGGCGCAGACCATTGGCAGTGGCCCGCCGCAGCGCTTCCAGCGTCAGCGCAGCCGGATCCCCAAGCCCCACCAACACCAGCTTGCGGATGGCTCCTGGCAGGCGCAGAGCAAGGCTGCTATTGGGCTTGCCCTGAAACTTCTGTTCTTGAACTGCTTCCGCCACCAGCCCCGACCCCACTTTCTCGTCCAAGGCAGCAATCTCGGCAGGCAGCGAGAAGGGGGCGTTTTCGCCGGTGGGGGCAAAGCAGTAAACTAGGGCGCATTCTGCCTGTGTTAGGGGCGGCTCGCCAAGACGAAGCTGCATGGGAAACCTTTGGCCAAGCTAGGGACAGCAGATTTTCAGTGTAGCCAATTCCGCCACTTCTAGGACAGGGGATCCCTTGGCTGGCATCGACGTTGGCTTTTCTAGCCAATAGCCTTTAATCAGGAAGGGAGGAAACCAAGGTATGGCCTGGCGGCGGCGTTCCATCCTTCAGCTTGGGGTTAGTGCCGGCGCAATGCTCCTGGCGCTGGCGCTAGGGGAGGTGGGATCCCTGGCCCAGGCGCAGAGGCCCCTGGAAGAGCTGCCGCAGCCGGTTCGCCTCAAGCTGCCCCCCGGCCTAGCCCGCTACACCTACGACAAGTCGGCGGGAGACTACTTCGAAGAAATCGAGCCGCTGCTGCCGGGTGGAGCTTACGCCCAGTGGGCCTTCTACCCCGTCCCTGTCTACATTCAGGGGGATCACCCCCAGTGGAAAACCTTTGTGGAGCAGGCGGTAAAGGAGTGGTCGGCCTACCTCCCCCTGAAAGTGGTGGGCAAAGAAGAGGAGGCCCTCTACGGGATGAGCATCTACCGCGTTCCTGTCATTGGCGAAGGGATAGCGGGGGCAGCCCGGCCTGAGTTTTTCTTTGCCGCCGATGGCTCGCTGCAGCAGCGGGTGCGCATTGTCATTGCCGAAGACCAGAGGTTGGCAGAAGTGACGGCGGTGGCCCGGCACGAGATTGGCCATGGGCTGGGGCTGTGGGGCCATAGTCCCAACCCGCGGGATCTGATGTACGGCGGCCACCATGCAGCGGCTACCGGCAATCGCCGCCTGCTGCGGGTGCCCACTATCACCAAACGGGATCTCAATACCCTCAAGCGGGTTTACGAGCAGCCCACCCTCATGGGCCAGGTCTTCCCGGAGAGCTACCGCCGCCTGTTTGGCCAGCTTCTGCCAGAGAGAATTTTGGGAATGGCCGGCAGCTAGCGCCGCAGCAGTTGCGCTCCCCCCTTCAGCCCCATGGCCAGGAGAAAAAACAGCAACTGGGTGGCCACAATGCTGGGGCCAGAGGGGAGGTTGAAGGCGGCTGAGAGGAGGATCCCCAGCACGGCGCTCAAGCCCCCCAAGCCCATGGCCAGCAGCACATAGGTTGTAAAGCTGGATGCCAAAAGCCGCGCCGTCGAGGCAGGGATCACCACAAAGGCGCTCACCAATAGCACCCCCACCGAGCGGATCGACAGAGCCACCACCAGCGCCAGCAGCACCACAAAGGCCAGCCGCTGCCAGCCCCCCACTACCCCCCGCGCCCGCGCCAGCGACTCATCCAGGGTGAGCAGCATCTGGGCAGGCAAGGTCAGCCCAATATACCCCAGAGCCAAGAGCAGGAGCAGGCCGCTCATCCACAAGGCCGGCAGACTGATGCCGAGAATATCCCCAAGCAGCAACTGGTTAAGGTTGCCGCGGTAGCCAGGGATCAGGCTGAGGCCAATGATGGCCAGGGCCAAGGAGGAGGAGTAGATGATGTTTAGCACCGCATCCGCCGAAAGCTGGGTGTGTTCCAGGACAAAAGTCACCCCCAGGGCAAACACTACCCCAAACACCATCAGCACCGCTGTGGGATCCAGCCCCAAGGCCACTCCCACGAGAATACCCAGCAGCGCCGAATGCCCCAAGGCATCACTAAAAAACGCCAACTGCCGAAAGATGGCAAAACTGCCCAAAAGCCCCCCCGTCACCCCCGTCAGGATGCCGCCTAGGAGAGCCCGCTGCATGAAGGGCAACTGCAGCCATTCCACCACCTGCGCCCAGGTCTCCGGCATTGCCCCTCCTCAGTGGTGGTGGATGTAGCGGGCAAACTCGGGGCCGTAGACGCGGCTGAGCATCTCCGGCGCCAGGGCCGCCTCAGGGGATCCCTGACAAATCAGGGAGCGGTTGAGACACAGCACGCGGTCACAGTAGCGGGACACCATCTCTAGGTCGTGGGAGACCTGCAGGATGGCCCAGCCCAGGAAGCGGCGCAGCTCTTCCAATAGCCGATAGAATTCCCCTTCGCTGAGGCTATCTAGACCAGCGGGGGCCTCGTCCAGCACCAGCAGCCGCCGCGGCCAGACTAGACAATAGGCCAACAACACGCGCTTCAGCTCGCCGCCGCTCAGTTGACCCAGGGGCTTAGAGGCCAGGTGCAGAGCCTCGGCCCGTTGCAAGGCTTTCTCGACGGCCTCCTGCCGAGCAGCTCGCTGCTGCCAGGGCCAGCGGGGCCTAAGGGATCCCCAGCCCAGGGCGACAAACTCCGCCACCGTCAGGGGAATGGCAGGGTTGAATTGCAAGCGCTGCGGCACGTAGGCAAGCTGCTGCCGCACTTTCTGGGGCAAGTACCCCGACAGACGCAGCGGCTCCCCTAGGATGGAAACCGAGCCACACTGCCGCGGCAGGATGCCCAAGATGGCCTGCACGAGGGTGCTCTTGCCGGCGCCGTTGGGGCCGACAATGGCCGTATGGGATCCCGCCGTCAGCTCAAACGAGACATTCTGCACCGCCAACTGGGATCCCCGATAGACCGTCAGTCCCTCCACCCGCAGGACAACCTCGCCAGAATGGAAGCTCATCGCCCCCTCGCCAGCAGGTGCTCAAGAGCAGCCTGACCCACCAAGGGCAACTGCAGGGGAACCCAGGCCTTCTCTTTCTCGAAGGCGGAGACCAGGTTTTCCACGTTCTGCCGCAGGATGGTTAGGTAGTACTCCGGCTCGATCCCCTCTGGGCCAGCCGTTTCCAAGGGATCGAATACGCGGACTTGTACCCCCAGATCCCGGGCCAAGACCTCAAAGGGGTTGTCCTTCCCCACTTGTGGCTCCACCAGGATTGTCTTTAGGCCCGACTGCCGCACCGTCTCCATCACCCGGCGCACATCTTCCGGAGAGGGGCTGGCTTCCGGGATCTCCACCAGGAACTCCGCTTTGAGGTTGTAGCGCTCGGCAAAGTAAGGGGCAAGGTCGTGGAAGACCACAAACTTTCTGCCGGCAAAGGGGGCCAAGCGCTGCTCGATTTCCTTATCCAAAGCCTCCAGTTGCTGGATAAAGGCAGCGGCGTTGGCGCGGTAAGTCTCTGCCCCTTCTGGATCGACAGCAATGAGGCCGTCGCGGATGTTTTCCACCTGCCGAATGGCCCGCCTGGGATCCAGCCAGATGTGGGGGTTCAACTTGCCGTGAGAGTGCCCGTGACCATGAGAATGGCCATGGCCGTGGCTGTGACCATGAGAATGGCCATGGCTGTGGGAGTGGCCATGCTCTGGCTCCTGGGTCTGCAAAGTCGGGATCCCTTGGCTGCTGTCAATGATGCGCAGCTTCGGATTGCCGGCGTTGGCAATCAATCCCTCCAAAAAGGTCTCCATTCCCAACCCGTTGATCACCAGCACATCCGCCTGGGACAGCAGGCGCGCATCCTCGGGTCGAGCCTGAAAGTCGTGGGGCCCCATCTGGGGAGGGATCAGAGGTTTCACCTCGGCCCGCTTCCCGGCCACGGCGCGGGTAAATTGCGTTATCGGCAGGATTGTGGTCACCACCTGCGGGGGAGTGGATCCCTGCTGGGCCTGGGATCTCTCTTGGCGCATCTGCAAGGTGCCTAGGATCCCGACCGAGAGGGCCGCCACCAGCGAGACCAGCGATCGCAGGGGTTGGGCTGAACGCAGAGAGTCATTAGCCATGAGCCCTAACACCTCACGAGACAACAGAGACAGCAGCGTCGGAGGCGCCTGACTTCTGGAAAGCCAAGGCCCGCTGCTGCAGCAGCGAAAACATACTCACCAGGCCGTTGCTGCGGGAAGGGCTAAGGCTGAAGTTGAGGCCCATCTCCCGCACAAACTCCAGGGAAACCCCCAAAATTTCCTCTGGTGCTGAGCCACTTAGCCCCTCCACCAAAATCGCCACCAAGCCCTTGACCAACTGGGCATCGGCATCTCCCTGGATGTAGACCTTGCCGTCCCTTAGCTCGGTGGCCAGCCACACCCGCGAAGCACAACCCCGCACGAGATTCTCCTCTGTTCGCTGGGAATCGGGGAAAGGGGGCAGGCGCTTGGCATAGGCCAGCAGCAACTCGTACTTCTGACGAGAGGTTTTGGCCTTTTGAAAGCGCCCGACAATCTGCCGCAGAGCTTCGGGCATCAACCCACTTGCCTGAATGAGAATGATAATCAAAAGTCATCGTAGCACGCGACTTGGGGAGCCCAAGGGGTTGACGCGGGAGGAAACAACTACCGCACCGGGCGGTAGCCGCCCCTTACTCCCCGGGGGGAGAGGACTAGTTGCCAAAGCTGGCTGGCGCGGGCCTTGAAGCTGCCGGCACTCATCAGCAGGTAAAGCCGCCACATGCGGCGAAAGCGCTCGTCGTAGCGACCAGCCAGTTGGGGCCATGCCCGCTCAAAATTGGTGTGCCAAGCTTTTAGGGTGGCCACGTAGTTGATCCCAAAGTTGTGCCAGTCTTCCAGAACAAATAGGCCCTCGAAAGCCGCTGTTATCTGACGAGGCGAGGGGAGCATCGAGTTGGGAAAAATGTAGCGCTCAATCCAGGGATCGCGCCCCTGGTAGGCAACGTTGGCGCCGATGGTGTGGAGAAGAAACAAGCCATCCTCTTTGAGAAGGCGACGGACTACCTGCATAAATGTTCGGTAGTTGCGGTAGCCCACATGCTCAAACATGCCCACAGAAAGGATCCGATCAAACTTTCCCTGCGTCTGGCGATAGTCTTCCAGCCGAATCTCCACCGGTAGGCCGCGGCAGCGTTCGCTGGCTAGCCTGGCCTGCTCTTGCGAGACGGTGATGCCCACCACCTGTACACCGTAGCGTTCGGCCAGGTACTGTGCCGTGCCGCCCCAACCACAGCCGATGTCGAGCACGCGCATGCCGGGCTGGAGATCTAGCTTGCGGGCAATGAGATCCAGCTTGGCTTCCTGGGCTTCGTCGAGGGTTTGTGCCCCCCCATCCCAATAAGCACAGCTATAGATCTGGCGGCGATCCAGCATGGCCTCGTAGAGGTCATGGCCAAGGTCGTAGTGGCGCTGGCCAACCACAAACGCTCCCTTACCCCGCTGGCGGTTGATGAGGCGACTGTCCAAGGCAAGCAGGAGCCGAACTGGCCAGCCCACTCGCTCGGCTGCCCGACTGGTGAGGAGACGACAAACCAGCTCATCAATAGCCTCGCAATCCCACCACCCCTCCAGGTAGGCCTCGCCAAAGCCCAGGGATCCATAGAGCAAGCAGCGCAGGTAAAGCCGCTCGTCGTGGACTTGCAGATCCCAGGGCCGCGAGCCATTGACAGCTATATCGGCAGCCTCCAAAAGCCTAAGTCCATAGCTGCGTGCCAGCCGATGCAGGATGTTGAGATCTTTCCTCATCGCTGGGATCCCCCTGCCGTCGAAAGGATCAGTGTTGGCTATTCATTTTCCAGTAGCCCTACGGCTGTCAAGGGCTTTCTGTCAACAGCCCAGGTCGCCTTCTGGTTTTCGTCGTCAGTGCTGACCACTCTCGAAGCAGCAAGTTGCCCAAAAACCCAAGAGTGCGCCGATCTCGCCTTCTACCTAATTTTGGCTGCCCTCATCCCAATCAGCTATCTCTAGAGTTCCTATCCCCCACAGATCCCAGGAGATGGGATCCTCGAAGTGACCTCAGCGAACCCAGATTCCCGCTTTTCTCCAGTTTCTAGAGATCCCCAAACAGAAAAATAGAGCCACAAACACCTCCCCTATTAGCGGGAGGTTTTTCCCATTGGGATCTCCCGAAGGGGTAATTCCACAAGCTCTGCCAACCTCAAAAAAGTCTCCCATTCCTATGCAGGAGGAAGAACAAGAAACGAATACAATAGTGGTACCCTAGTGGTTGTTTCTGTTTCCAACCTCCAGGGATCCCCTTGCAGAGGGAGCGATAAGTTGCGTAAGTTACGGTATCGCTGCCGAGTCTAGATGACATTGGGCTTCGGCCTGCCCTGAACGAGGAGACTGCCGTGGTGCAGGCAAGATGGGAGCATTTTGAACACATGGCCGACATTGGCGTCCGCGGCTATGGGGCAACGCCGGAGGAAGCCTTTGCCCAGGCAGCTTTGGCCCTGACTGCGGCGATCACTAGCGTGGATGAAGTAGATCCCAGGGAGCGGCTAGAGATCGAGCTAGAAAATTCAGGCGATCTGGAACTATTGTTGGTGGACTTCCTGAATGCAGTGATCTACGAGATGGCAGTTAGAGGAATGCTGTTTGGGAAAGTTGAAGTGCATCTTGCAAAAGACCATCTCAAAGCCAGCCTGTGGGGGGAAAGAGTTGACCGCACCAAGCACCGACCGGCAGTAGAAGTTAAAGGGGCAACTTACACGCAACTCAAGGTAGCTCAAGAGGGTGAGCTTTGGGTGGCACAGTGTGTGGTGGACGTGTAAGGGAGGCAGTCTATGGATATCAGGAAACTTGAGCGTCTAGATGAAACGGTTTGGCGCATTCCTCCTAAAGGCAAAATGCGTGTCCCGGTCTTGATCTTTGCCGATGAAGAGTTAATCCGGGAGATGGACGACAAAGTGGCCGAGCAGGCCAGCAACGTGACCACTTTGCCAGGGATCGTGGGAGCGTGTTATGTGATGCCAGATGCCCACTGGGGCTATGGTTTTCCCATCGGTGGGGTGGCGGCCTTCGATGCAGAAGAAGGGGGGGTGATTTCCGCTGGCGGAGTGGGATTTGACATCTCCTGCGGCGTGAGAACCTTGCGGACGGGGCTGACGCGCGAAGAAGTGGAGGAAGCAGCAGAACCCTTAGCCAATGCCTTGTATGCAAGCGTACCGGTAGGGCTCGGCAGCCGCAGCAAGCTTTCCTTGAGCGACAAAGAGATGGAAGCCATGCTGGAAGGCGGAGCAGAATGGGCTGTGGCTCAAGGCTACGGCAAGAAAGCAGATCTAGAGCGCATCGAAGAACATGGCCGCATGCGTGGAGCAAAGCCAGGCGAAGTCTCCGCCTACGCCCGTGAACGCCAGCGGCGCGAGATGGGAACCCTAGGCTCAGGTAACCACTACCTCGAAGTCCAGGTTGTCGATGAGATCTACGATCCCAAGGCTGCCGAGAGTTTTGGTCTCAGGCAGGGGGAAGTTGTCATTACTATTCACTGCGGCTCGCGGGGCCTGGGTCACCAGATTGGCACTGAATATTTGAAGAAGATGCAACAGGCAGCTAAAGAACACGGCATAGAGCTGCCTGATCGCGAGCTGGCATGTGCGCCTTTGCAGTCCAAAGTGGGGCAAAGCTACCTGGGAGCAATGCGGGCAGCCGTCAACTGCGCCTTGGCTAACCGCCAGATCATCACCCACTGGGTGCGCCAGGTATTCGCCGAGCTTTTTCCCAAGGCTGAACTCGACCTCATCTACGATGTCTCCCACAACACCTGCAAGGAGGAGACACATATCATAGAGGGGAAAAAACGCCGCCTGTTTGTCCACCGCAAGGGGGCAACGCGCGCTTTTGGGCCCGGCCACCCAGAGATCCCTCAGGCTTTTCGTTCCATCGGTCAGCCGGTAATCATCGGTGGCTCCATGGGCACGGCCTCCTACATTCTGGTCGGCACCGAGGAAAGTGAGGCCCTTGCCCTCTCTTCAGCTTGCCACGGGGCCGGAAGGGCGATGAGTCGCAACCAGGCTCTCAAAGCCTGGACAGGGCAGGAGATTATCGAACAACTGCGACGGCGCGGCGTCATTGTGTGCAGTCCTTCTCTGCGGGGGGTAGCCGAAGAAGCGCCCCAGGCCTACAAAAACGTAGACAAAGTTGTGCGCGCTGCCGACCAAGCCAAGATCGCTAAACTCGTAGCGCGCTTAAGGCCTATTCTCTGTATCAAAGGCTAGGGATCCCCCGAAAGGGGAAGCTATTTTTGGGGGCTTAATGCCCCTTTTTTCGTTGTTTTTAATTCCTAGGGATCCCCCGGAAACAGATTCTTCAGCAAGTACAACGCCTGCATACTTCATGTTTCCAGGGATCCCTCCAAAGAAGAGCGAGGCAGCGAACAGAAGGGATCCCCCTCTTACTCAGCGCAGCGTGAGGAAGTTGCCCACATTCAACAAGATGAACTCGTTGGCATCTGCAGCATTGGGCAGACGTCCGGCGGAGAAGGGCAGGTTGTTGTCATTGGCTACAACAATGTGTTGCTCATCCACCACGTCCACGTCCTCAATGGTTACAAACGGAAAAGTAAAACGGCCGTCCACTGTGGCTGTCTTGCCAATGCCTTTCGGATCGGCGATATCCAACAGATCAACATAGGCCACCTTCTTGACGAGGCCGGCGCTGTCTACCTGGGCCAAGTCAATCAGGTAAACCCGTTTGAACTCAGCGGCCTTTGAGAAGCAATCCGTCTTCTGTTCTCCCTTGCAGGCGAGGCGGGGATCCCCTTCGTTGTTGTCCCGCTCAATTACTAAAGCCCGCGTGTCATCGATCATGTTGAAGTCGCCGATGTTATTGCCGGCAACCTCAAGCGGATACTTCCAGGTTTTGCCCGTCCACTTGCGGTTCTTAACGTCAAACTCCAGAATCCGCAGCACCTCCTTGCCCTCCACCGTCTCCAGAGCCGGCAGTTCGCCGAGGTAGAGGGGACCTTCTAGCATGGCATAGAGAAATTGTCCGTTGGGAGAAGCCGCCATGCCCTCAAAGCCACGGGAACGCCGCACTTCAAAGTTGACCGGGCCCGGCGTTGCCGGTGTGGTAAACGTATGATGATCCGGGGAACGTACTACCTTGCCCTCAACCTCGGTTTCAAAGAAAGCTACAACTTTGCCGTTGCTATCGACGGCAATGAGGTAGGGGCCAAACTCATCCCCAATCCAGTGCAGATCCCCAATAGTTTGGATCGACTCGATGTCTAGATCAGCACCGGTAAGGTAGCGCCTAGTTGTAAACTCGTTGACAATGCGGAAGGGGATCACTTTGTTCGGATCCTGTAGGAATACCGACTTGTTCAACCGCACCTGGCCACTCTCCCAGTCAACGGCTACTTCGTGAAAGCTGAGCAAGGCGTCTGGGGAGTTTGCCTTGCTGCCAAAGCCGTTGTCAATCAAAACACGGAAGCGGTCGCGAGCCAGGGTTTCAATCCCCGAAAAACCCTGAATTGGCTGACCAACAAAGGGCAGCGAAATGCCGGTGGTTCGGCCATCAACAAACGACTTGCCCTCAACTGAGGCGACCTCTTCGACCCGCTGGTTGTTGATTGCCGCAAAGCGGCCAGAGACCACAAAGCCAGAACCGGCATCGCTGGGTGGTGGCACGAAACTCATTGCCGGCAGCACGGCATATCCAGCTAGGGTGGCTTTAACCGCTTCGGCTGCTGAAACCGACGTGGCTGAAACCATGCCCAAAAAGATCCCCAAACCGAGGCGCGCAAGCGAGGTTCTCATAGTGCCTCCACTCTTTCTCTTTCGACTCCCAACTCTAGACCATGCTAAACATTGGTTCGCAGCTTCTAAATATCTTCCAGAAAAGCAGGCTCCACCCTGCTGGGGAAAACTTCAGGGATCCCCGCAAAATAAGCCTCCTAAGCCGCAACCAAGCAGCATTATACCTGAATACTTCCAACTTTTAGAGACTAGCTGAAAAGCGGAATGGAGGGAGTATTAACTGTCAATTAACCAATCGATTAACAGCACTTAACCTTCCCAGTTTTTCTAGTTTCTAAGTTTTAGGGATTTTCTCCAAGGAAAACCTCTGCACGCCAAAGGGAGTGTGCAGAGCGGCTTCACGTCTCCAGTTGCCGGGCACACACCCGAAGGAGAAACAAAAATGGGATCTCAATCTGGGATCCCAATTCAGCAGTTTCCAATTTCTAGGGATCCCCCCGAAGGGGGAACTCTTCGTCGACGAGGTGTTCCGCCTCAGCCCGCAGTCGCTTGTTTCCAATTTCTAGGGATCCCCCCGAAGGGGGAACTGACCCGAAAGCAGAGGCTGAACCTCACTGGGAGGATTAGAGCGTTTCCAATTTCTAGGGATCCCCCCGAAGGGGGAACTGCGGTGGAACTTTGGGCTGCTGGCTGCTCCTGTTTCTGAGAGTTTCCAATTTCTAGGGATCCCCCCGAAGGGGGAACGGCTGACGGTTGGCCTTGATGTTACGGTCGACGACCGAGAGGTGTTTCCAATTTCTAGGGATCCCCCCGAAGGGGGAACCCAGGGCCAGGGGCAGGCCACGCCAGTACAGCATCTGGCTCCGTTTCCAATTTCTAGGGATCCCCCCGAAGGGGGAACAACAATCCCCTCTCTTATCGCCGTGGGGTGGCAGCGAGATGTTTCCAATTTCTAGGGATCCCCCCGAAGGGGGAACGCACCTGGCAGGAACTGACCCGACGCATTGCCCGCTTCTGTTTCCAATTTCTAGGGATCCCCCCGAAGGGGGAACGTCGTCGATCCCACCCAGCCCATGCTGCTGGATAGTTTCGTTTCCAATTTCTAGGGATCCCCCCGAAGGGGGAACCCGGCTCGCCTTGAGTGCCGCAGGGGCCTTGGGCGCGTTTCCAATTTCTAGGGATCCCCCCGAAGGGGGAACCTCTCTGGGCCGGTGGGGGCGGCGAAGTTTGACCCCAAGTTTCCAATTTCTAGGGATCCCCCCGAAGGGGGAACTCTACCCCTATTAAACCCAAGCGGGGCAAGGAATGCAAGAC